>DAOWEW010000110.1 GCA_030638305.1 Desulfobacteraceae bacterium | reverse complement strand
TGCAATCTGTTATATTTATAATATATTCAGGCTATTATCATTGATTACTACTAAAAATTGTATTCGAGCATAGTAATCAACCTAACCTATTAAAATATTAGCGTAAACAGATAAAAATAATGAGTACTTTTCAACACCCTTTGGTTGTGTAAATATCCTTAATTTTCTGATAAAAAAACGCTCAGAAAAGCGGATTTCCCGGAGCCTTTCTTGTAATTCATTGAAATAATTCATGGAGTTACCGGTTTTGAATCGTTCATCATTCAGGGAAAAACCTTTAACTATGTACTCTTTTAATCTTTGTGTTGCCCAGATACGGAATTGTGTGGCAAGCTGGCTTTTTACCCTGTAACCGACAGAAATAATTATATCCAAATTATAAAAATCCAACATTCTTTTTATGGCACGCCTACCTTCTTGGCGAACTGACAAGAATTTCTTGTGAGTTGTCGCTTGCAAAAGTTCTTCAAAATATCTTGATCTTGCCCCCTCTTGCTTCAATCTGTCATCATCCATTGTAAAACCTTTTACAATGTATTCATGAATCCTTTTTGTTGCCCATTGCCTGAACTGTGTTCCCTGACTGGATTTTACTCTGTAGCCCACTGATATTATTACATCTAAGTTATAAAGCTCTACTTGATAAGTTTTTTCATCTTGAGCAGTTGTCGCAAATTTTGCGACAACTGATTTTTTATCCAGTTCACCTTCATTGAAAACATTATTGATATGTTTACCAATAGTTTTAATATCTCTATTAAATAGTTCTGCTAATTGATGACGGTTAAGCCAAACAGTTTCATCCTTTAACCTAAATTGAGCGATTTTTTACTCAATCTGCGCCGATCTCTTGCGCATAAGGGCTTCGCAAAAATCCTCAACATATCCACGGGTATGCTTGCGGTTTTTGCAAATCCTTATGCATCAAGATTTCAGCACATATCTTCGCAAAAAATCGCTCAACTTAGGTTTAAACGAGTTTCTATCCTGGTTTCGTTATCTTTTGTTTGGTAAATGAGTATTTCTGAATTTTGTTTCATTTTCTTACTTTCCATTTCAACCCACGTTCCTTAGAGCCTATTTCAGTAGATCATGTGCATATGGTTCATGCCCTTCCAACTGGCCTGTTGGGTCGCTCTCAGTCGCTTACTGAAATAGGCTCTTAATAGGTCAATAGTTAATATTTAAGATCTGTTGCCGTTGATTTTCCTGACCCCGTTGATTTTCCCCAATCACTGCACAATTCACAATTCAAGTTTTTTAAATGGGCGCCTAAGTTTTTTAAGCTGATCAAGTTTTGACAACCAATTGTTAAAGTGGGGACATTGCCTCCGTATGGCTTGAATTCCTATAGCCTCAGAAACAGTTTTGCCCATGGCAACCTTTCGATATCCATTCTTTAACGCTTCAAGCTGTTTGGCTGGCGCTTTCGCAGGATCGTCGTTTATTTCTTCCGGATTATTATACTCTTCAATTATTCTCCGGATCTTCGATATATCTATCTCGGTCTTCTCTGCCAGGATATCAGCATCGCTGAAAAGCAACGCTTCAAATTCATGCATTTCAATATATGGGACAAAGCGGTTTTCTGAATCACATCCGGGAAAACTCTTCACGATCTCATTACAAGTTTCGGCTTCAAGCATCTCAGCTTTATGGCTGGCTGTAAGAGTAGCTCCATTTCGTATTTGCCGGCGAACTTCAGCCCTTCCCGGCCACTTAGAATCAATCCTGAAATAATCGAACATCGTTGATATATAGATATCCTTGCGTTGTTTGAGAAAATTTCCAATGTCTTTCTTAGCCCTGTCAAAACGAATGTCGCCGCCTTTATGACCTGGCTTGCCTATTAATACCGGATGCAGATATATCTCCTTATGTGCCATTTGAGGAGCAAGCAAATCACGTACGAAGGTCTGTTCCGTTTGTCCTTCCACAATTATATATATAGTAACACTACTCATGAACAGGCCCTCCGGTTAAGATATTTTTACGCCAGAGATCGCCCAGGGAATAATCTTTAAGCCATGAAAAAAATTCGCGTTTATTCAGCCGTTGAAAAACTGATGCCCCTTTTTTTCGGTTCACAACAATAATGTCCTCTGGTTTAAAACAATCAATTATGGATGGGGACTGTGTTGATACGATGAGTTGTGTTTTCTTCGATGTGGACTGAATCAGCTCCGCCAAAATCTCAATGGCATATGGATGTAACCCCAATTCCGGTTCATCAATAATGATAGTTGATGGCGGCTCAGGTTGCAGCAAGGCCGTAGTCAAACAGATAAATCGAAGCGTGCCGTCGGACAGATGGTGTGGTTTAAGTGGATAGTCGGAACCCTTTTGTCTCCAGCGGAGACGGACCTTTTCATTTTTGTTTGGCTTCAGGATAAAATTGTCGAAGAACGGAGTAACCAAACGAATCGTATTCACGATTTGGTTATAAGTACTTTTTTCACTATTCTTCAAATCAAGCAAAAATGGAGCTATATTAGCAGCATCAAATCGCAAATAATCACTATCGTCAATCGTCTCAAAACGACGCATCGGAGCAAGTTTGCCGGTGTCGT
>DAOWEW010000038.1 GCA_030638305.1 Desulfobacteraceae bacterium | reverse complement strand
TATGGTAGGCGGAACAGGGCTTGAACCTGTGACCCTCGGCTTGTAAGGCCGATGCTCTCCCAACTGAGCTACCCGCCCAGATGCTTTCTCCCGGATGCTTTTTCATGGACGATTTTTCATGCAAACGATTCTGAATCCTTATATCTTTTTAAAAAGAATTCTTAATACTAACTAATTTGTGCTATGTCAAGGTTAAACCTAAATAATAGCTGTTTCCTGATCGAATTTTCTTGACGTTGGTATCATTTCAAAAGAAATATTATCTTTCTTGAAAAGAATATCTCCCTCATTCAGGATCAGGGAATGAGACAAAACATCATCCATATGATCAGCGAGAACAATGTCTATCTGCTTTAATATTATAGAAGGTATTTCCTCTAAGTCCTTTTCGTTTTCTTTGGGAATAATTATTTTTTTAATCCCCCCTCTGTGAGCAGCCAGAATTTTTTCTTTTAATCCCCCGATTGTGAGGATTCTTCCACGCAAAGTGATTTCTCCGGTCATGGCAATATTCCGGTAAACAGGCCTTTGCGTCAGAGCTGAGACTATGGACGTGCATATGGAAATTCCTGCGGAAGGGCCGTCTTTTGGTATGGCGCCTTCGGGAACATGTATATGAATGTCATATTTTTTGTAAAACTCGTTATCAATCATAAGCTTATCGGCGCGTGAGCGGACATAGCTTAAGGCAGCCTGGGCGGATTCTTTCATTACATCTCCCAGCTTGCCGGTCGTGATAAGCTTACCCTTACCAGGCATAATTAAAGTTTCAATACAAAGCAGTTCACCGCCCACCTGTGTCCAGGCAAGTCCTGTAACCAGACCTATTTGATCTTTTTTCTCTACCTGACCATGTCTGAAGCGAGGCGGTCCCAAGTATTTCTGCAAAGATTTTTCTGTTATATTAAATGAACTTTTATTTTTATCTTTTACAACCTTACGTGCAATCTTGCGACATATGGAAGCGATCTCACGCTCTAAATTTCTTACACCGGCTTCACGAGTGTAAAATTGTATGATTGAATAAATTGAATTTTCCGAAAACTTTATATTCTTACCTTCAAGCCCGTTCATTTTTATTTGTTTAGTTATAAGAAAATCTTTTGCTATATGATATTTTTCAAATTCGGCATAGCTCGCCAGACGTATAATTTCCATTCTGTCCTGAAGAGGAAGAGGTATGTCCGGCAAGGTATTTGCGGTCGTAATAAAAAGAATATCTGTAAGATCATAGTCTATATCCAGATAATGATCATTAAAACTATAATTTTGTTCCGGATCAAGCACCTCAAGAAGAGCGGCTGAAGGGTCACCACGAAAATCCATACTCATCTTATCCACTTCATCAAGACAAAATACCGGATTGCTTACGCCAGCTTTTTTTATGGACTGAATGATTTTGCCGGGCATTGCTCCTATATAGGTACGCCTGTGTCCGCGAATTTCCGCTTCATCCCTGACTCCTCCGAGTGAAAGACGAATAAATTTTCTTCCTGTAGCTCTTGCAACAGATTTGGCGAGCGAAGTCTTCCCGACACCGGGAGGGCCTACAAAACAAAGTATAGGACCACGAACCTTTTTGACAAGCGTCTGGACTGCAAGATATTCAAGTATTCGTTCCTTTGGTTTTTCAAGACCGTAATGATCGTTATTGAGAATTTCTTCCGCTTTATCAAGATTATTATGCACTTTGCTGCGGTCAAACCAGGGAAGACTTATCATCCATTCAATATAATTTCGAACTACTGTTGCTTCCGCTGACATCGGGGTCATCATCCTGAGCTTTCTGAACTCTTGCCTTGCCTTAGTTGCCGCCTCCTTAGACATTCTCTTCCGTTTGATCTGTTTTTCAAGTTCTTTAAGTTCGTCACCCTGGCCTTCTTTATCTCCCATCTCCTTTTTTATGGCCCGCATCTGCTCATTCAAATAATAACTCTTCTGAGTCTTCTCCACCTGTTTCTCTACGCGGGATTTTATCCTTTTATCCATCTTGAAAATATCAATTTCTATTTTTATCAGGCTCAAAAGCATAGAAAGCCGCTCGCCAATAGAAAAGGTTTCCAGAAGATGCTGTTTATCTTCAATTTTGAATGAAAAATGAGCAGCTATCGTATCTGCCAACTGAGATGGATTGGATATGGCAGAGATATTACCCACAAGTTCTCTCGAAATATTTTTCGACAGATCAGCATATTTTTCAAAGCTCTCAATAACAGCTCTGCTAAGCGCAATACCTTCTGCAATCTGGATTTCCGGCTCAACTACCGGCTCAACATCCACACTGAAAAAGCCATTATGCTGAATAAAGCGCTTTATGCATCCCCTTGACTTTCCCTTAACAAGAATTTTTACCGTGTTATCGGGAAGCTTAAGCAGTTGAAGCACTTTCCCAAAAACACCAATAGAATTAATATCTTTTTCCTGTGGATTATCAATATTTACCTTTTTTTGTGAGGCAAGAAAAATGTTCTTGTTTTTATTCATTGCATCGGCAAGCGCATTTATAGATTTTGCTCGTCCAACAAAAAGAGGAGCTACCATATAAGGAAAAACTACAATATCCCTTAAAGGTAAAAGCGGGAGCTTTTGTTTTATCTGATCCGGCATGTCATCTTTGAATATTTTTGGAAAATTTATCATTTTCAATATAACCCTGAACCCTGAACCTTGAACTCTGAACCCTAATTACGCCTGTTTCTTTGTCTGCTCATACAGCAGGATCGGCTCTTCCTTATTCAGAATAACATCTTCACCTATCACACATTCCTTTACATTTTTTATAGAAGGAATTTCAAACATAATATCTAACATGCAGTTTTCCAGTATTGCCCGAAGCCCTCTTGCGCCTGCTTTTCGTTTCAATGCCTCCCTGGCGATAGCTGAAATAGCGCTGTCTGTAAATCTTAGATTTACGCCTTCAATCTCAAGAAGTTTTTTAAACTGCTTAATTAAGGCATTTTTTGGTTCTTTAAGTATTCTAATCAACGCTGTCTCATTTAATTCATTAAGCGTAGCAACTACCGGCAAACGACCGACAAATTCCGGAATAAGACCAAATTTCATAAGGTCCTCAGGTTGAAGCATTTTAAGAACATCTCCAATACTTTTCTCTTCCTGCTTGAGAATTTTTGCGCCAAAACCCATAATTTTTTCGCCGAGACGCCGCTGTATTATCTGTTCAATGCCTGTAAAGGTTCCACCGCAAATAAAAAGTATGTTTGACGTATCAACCCTTACAAAATCCTGCTGTGGATGTTTTCTCCCACCCTTAGGCGGAACACTTGCAGTCGTTCCCTCTACAATTTTTAACAATGCCTGCTGAACTCCTTCTCCTGAAACATCACGCGTAATAGAGGGATTATCGGATTTTCGTGCAATCTTGTCAATTTCGTCAATATAAACAATTCCTCTTTTGGCTTTCTCAACATCGTAATCGGAATTTTGGAGTAATGAAAGAATAATATTTTCAACATCTTCACCGACATATCCTGCTTCTGTAAGATTTGTGGCATCTGCTATTGTAAAAGGAACATCAAGAAATTTGGCAAGCGTCCGTGCAAGCAAAGTTTTTCCGCTGCCCGTAGGCCCTACCAGAAGAATATTACTTTTCTGAATTTCAATATCTTCTGTTCCAACCAAAGACTCAAGCCTTTTATAATGATTGTAAACAGCAACGGAAAGAACCTTTTTTGCCGCATCCTGTTCAATCACATAATCATCAAGCATCGTTGTAATTTCTTTTGGAGTCAGAAACTGCTCGACTTTTTCTGTGACTTTTTCACTTTCCTCATCAATAATTTCGCTACAAAGCTGAATGCACTCATCGCATATATATACCGCAGGCCCGGCAATCAGTTTGGTAACTTCCTTCTGATTTTTGCCGCAAAATGAACAGAAAAGATTATCATTCGTGTTTCTTTTTTTTGCCATTTTACGCCTCCGCTTTTGCTATATGGTCAAG
>DAOWEW010000111.1 GCA_030638305.1 Desulfobacteraceae bacterium | reverse complement strand
CTGTAAACAGGTATAGCTACCATGGTTTCAAACAGTTGAAAATCCGAATCGTTTCCGATTTCAAGTTTTATTTTTATCGCTACAGGCGTTGCATGCCCGAACTGTTCAAGATCGGAATCCCAATTTTCATATTCGTCTCCTTCCTGATCATAATAAATAAATATGAGTGATTTGATGTTTTCACATAATATCGGATCGCTTTTTTTTTCTTCAAATGGTTCATCTGAGCACAAATTGTCAGCGCGCCTCAGTACAAAATCGTTTTCATTGCCGGCCTGAACATAATAAACTATTTCCGGTATTTTGCTTTGTGGTCCATATTTAAGCGGCACATGAGCAAGTGACCTAAATCTAAGCCTTGAAAAGGCAGCACCGTTTATATCTGAAATCTCTCCTGTAATTTGATAAACATCCGGAGAATCGTCAAAATCCGGAGGAGAGTACGCTGGCAACCGGCATACATGTATTGATTCCAGATCAATAATCATCCGATGAAGACAGTTTTGTCCCATTTGATAAGATGAAATGGCTTTATCAACAGTTTCGGAACTGGATAAAACAAAATTATATGAACCAAAAACAGTAGTAACAATAATAGCAAATATAAAAATTGAAATCAGAATTTCAAAAAGTGTAAAACCAAAAGAGTTTTGAATTTTGATATTAGTCACATCCACAGATTTCACAAATTTTCGCAGATTATTTAAACATTCCATCCAATCATCCAATCCCTTAATCCTCAACAAACCTGTATTTTCTCAGGTTATAAGTAAGTTCATCATTATTAAAGGATATGGTTACATCAATTTTTTTAAGCTCTTTGCCGGTTGTGCCAAGGAGTGTAGATTCAATATCGTCTATTGACAGGTTCCATCCGTATCCCGGAAACTTCTCCCCGAAATTTCCGGAATCATCTGTCAATTTATCTGATGGGTTTATTTCAAGTTCCGCAATTTTCCCATGCGCCAGCAACGGTGCGGTTGTATAAAATTTTACTGAGCTATTCATAGCAATGGTTTGGATATGCATTCTATAAACAGCAACAAGAACAATGGAAATTATGGAAATTGACACCATGATTTCGAGCAATGTAAAGCCGGCATTCGGCTTAAGGTCAACCTTCAAATCCCGAATATTCCTCATACAGTTTTACCTTTGATAAAAAAGGTTCGATAAAAAAGAAGAGCCGGTTGTTATCATCGTCTTCAACATGAATTACCGCCATATCAGAATGGCCGTCAGTGTAAAAGCAGATATCAGCCCGACCGGATATGATTTTATTATTGCCCGGGAACTCCACACTTATCAGTTCAACATCATCCGAAATCATGAATCCTTTTTGTGCAGATTTTAGAACCTCTTCTTCTGACATAGATCCATCTGTCACCCATAGCCGTTTGCTTGCCATATCAACATGCATGGTATAAAGCTTCTGATCGCAGAAAGCTTTTTCTTTTAAAGACTGCGATGTCATCATAATCCAGCGAGAAACTTTTTTTGTATTATCCGGCAGTGTTTCATTATAAAAACGAGGAACCGAGACAACAAGTATTATGCTGATAAGAGAAATAACAACGATTAGCTCAATAAGAGTAAAACCGTCATTCCAGCATTCCAGCATTCCAGCATTTTTTTTCATCCCAGCATCACCGAACACGTACAAACAAGTTTGTCCATGCCACCCTAATCATCCAATCCCTGATCCCTGATCCCTAACCCCTGCCCTCTAATCCTATTCAATCTCCCAGCTATTAATATCCTTATTTTTATCTTCTCCACCGGAAACGCCGTCAGCTCCGTATGAAATTATGTCAAAATCGTCGTAAACCCCCGGGCAAAGATAGATATACTCATTTCCCCAGGGATCTTTCGGAACCCTGTTTTTCTCAAGATAACCGCCTTTACGCCATTTTCGGGGCAGAGTTCCTGATTCAGGTTGAGCAACCAGCGCCTGCAAGCCCTGTTCCGTGCCTGGATACATGCCGTTGTCAAGCTTGTATAACTTAAGCGCTGTTTCCATACTAACTATATCAAGCCTTGCTTTAACCTGTCTTGCTTCATCAGGACGACCCATTATCTTCGGCGCAACATACATAGCAAGAACGCCCAATATTATTATAACAACCATTAATTCAATAAGTGTAAATCCGTAAACATTTTTAATAAAAAGTACTTTTTTATTCATTAATTCTCCTTCCCCCTGATCCCTGATCCCTAATTCCTAATTCCTGTTTCCTGTCTCTAAGCCCCTCCCCTGCCCTCACATAATAAGCTGATTCATCTCAAAAATCGGAAGGCATATTGCAAGAACAATAAAGCCGATAATAATGCCCATAAACAATATTATAGCAGGTTCAAGCAATGATGTCATACTAATCAGTTTTGATTCAACTTCGTTTTCAAACAAATCTGCAATTTTATTCAGCATAGTTTCCAGTTTACCGCTTTGTTCTCCAACCTGGATCATCTGGATGGCAAGATAGGGAATTGCTTTGAATGCCGCAAGAGATGCTCCAAGGCCCTGCCCTTTTCCAACCTCTTTAGCGGCATCCTCAATAGCATTGGAAATAAATATATTCCCTGTGATATTTTTTGCAATCTCCAGGGCGGATAACATGGAAACACCGTTTTCAAGAAGAGATGCCAGTGTTCGCGCAAAACGGGCAACAGCCATTTTTTTGATCAGAGCGCTTATGCCAGGCAAATAAAGCACGGTCTTATCAATCCGATATATCCCTTTTTTAGTTTTTTTGATTTTTTGATAAATCAGTATAATTACTGCTATCAGGATAATAATAACATACCAGTACGATTTTAAAAAGTCGCTTATGGCAAGAAGCAAGAGGGTCGGGGTAGGAAGAACCTGGTTCATGTCAGAAAAGATTGAAGTTATGCTCGGTACAATAAAGGTTAAAAGAACAAACAAAACAAGTGCCCCTATAATGGTCATTAAAACAGGATATGCCAGCAGCGATTTTATTCGATTGTTTAATGCCTGTTGTTTTTCGGTAATATCTGCAAGCCGTTCTAAAACGATTTCAAGAGTTCCGGAAGTTTCTCCGGCATGAACCATGTTTATATGTATTGGGGGGAAAACAGACGGATACAGAGACAGCGCAACTGAAAAGCTGTTTCCTTCTACGATTGAATCTTTTACATGAGCTAAAACCTTTTTAAATGCTGTAGAGTGTGTTTGGGGTATCAAAGCATCAAAAGCTGTTACAAGCGGAAACCCTGCGCTGATCAATGTGGCCAGTTGTCTTGTCATCATAGAAACTTCAGATGGTTTGACACGGTTAAATCGGCTCAGATTAAAATAATTCCGCACCTCCTTTTTTTGGGGAATATCATCAACTTCCTTAATGGAGACCGGGAAAATACCGGAATTGCGTAGCTTTTGACGAACCGCAAGAGCGCTTTCAGAATTAATGACACCCGAACTATTCTTGCCATTTACGTCTATTGCTTTATATTCATATACAGGCATTGGTATCCTTACATTTGCCGGTTTACACTTTTTTAGGAACGTGGACGAATTAACTCCCTCAAGTAGGCGCACAGATTTGGGTCGAATTTGCCCAAATCTCAAATATAGGCTCAGATCATAAAAGTTTATGGAATAGCGAGCTATTTCAATATCTTTGTGATTTGAGAACGAACAAAGGCGGCCTGAAGCTGTGATGCATAGTTGGGGAAGTTATTTCGTCCACGTTCCTTATGTATTAATAGTTTTTAACCTATTGATAAAATTGACCCAAAAATGGAATTCTATACTAT
>DAOWEW010000045.1 GCA_030638305.1 Desulfobacteraceae bacterium | reverse complement strand
GGCACATGAGAAGTAACAAACATTATTGATGTTTTATCGTATCCTGTCCTGCTGCTTTTCTCTTTTCCGATAACAAGAAACCTTGTGATATTGTTTGAAAAATCTTCTATTTTTGATGCTTTGACTTGCAGATTATAGATGTATGCCGCTTCCCTGCTGGCAATAGCCGCAGCACCAGGTTCTTCAGAGGCTTTTTGAGCGGCAAGTGCGGTGCTGCTGCATTCTTTAAGTACACATTCAGGCAGGTTTTTTCTCAGCCATCTGCGACACTGAGGAAAAACATGAGGATGTGAATAGATTACTTTTATGTCATCTATAGCTCCTCTTGTCGATAACAGGTCATGAGATATCGCGAGGTATATCTCGGCGCATATCTTCAGGTCGGAATCATAAAACAGGTCAACAGTATAATTTACTGTGCCTTCGATTGAATTTTCAACAGGAGTAACACCATAATGGCATGCATCTTTTTCAACTTCAGAAAAAATATCACGAATATTCGGTTGGGGAATAAATGCAATGCTGCGGCCGAAATGTTTAATAGCGGCAATGTGAGTGAACGTGGCTTCAGGTCCAAGATATGTTACTATCTGCGGCTTTTGAATTTCACGGGATGTCGCAATTATCTCGGTGAAAATATTATGCAGCGCATCATTACTTAAAGGACCTTTGTTGAGACTTGAAAGTTTTTTTATTATAGTTGTTTCACGTGCACTGTCTAAAATCGGCGCATTGTTTAGTTCCTTGATTTGTCCAATTTTTTTTGCAAGTAGAAGTCTTTTGTTGATAAGATCAAGAATATTGGCATCAATATCATTTATTGACTTTCTTAACGGGCTGATTTTCGGAATTGAATTATCATTCCCATGATTTTCAGAGTTTGTCATGATATTACTTTTCCGTAATTGTTTCTTCAATTTTGTGTCCGAAATGCCTGCCGCATTCCTCAATTGCTACAAGAACTTTATCTCCCGGTTTCAAGGCTACAACTGATACTGCTTTTCCTTCAGGATCAGTCAAACGAATTGTTTCCGCATTTTGAAGAATAGTAGATATCTGTTTGTCACCAACAACTGCCTTAATCAGCATTAATGGGCGTTTCTCAATTTTCAGGCGACCTACAATACCAACTGTCGTATTGCCCTTGAAATCGACAATCATTACCTGATCTCCTGCTGAAAGATCTGAAAGATACTTGGTTTTGTCTCCGGGAACCCTTGTATATGCGTGAACCGGCCCTGCATTTACCCTGAAAGGCCTGGGGGACACATAGGGATTTGCAATGCTTTCCGAATGAATCAGAAACAATGCGCTGCTGCTGTTTCCAATCAGCATGCCCTGCCCTGAAGTCATTGACGTGCATGTATCAACACAGACTCTGTCACCCATTCCAACAGGAATTACTTCCACAATCCTCGCTGTTTCAAGAGAAGTTTTGTCTTCCATTGATTTCAGTTGAGAAAGAGCTTTTTTCAATTCAAGCGGGTCTTTTGTATGAAAAAGAATATGATTTACACCCTTTTCCAAAATGCCGAAAGCGATTTGTGCTTCGTCAAAACTCTTAACCTGAGCAATAACGTCGGCTCCTTTTGCTATTAAGTTTTCCAGGGGTATTATTGTCCAGTTAGTGCATTGAAGAATAACCTTTTTATTTTGGCTGAGCTTTAATATTTCTTCCTCATCCTTGCCGGTTTTAATTGAAAAAATTATTACATCTTTGCCTGTTTTTAAGTCTCCGTCCTCTGAAATCGTCTGAATTCTGCCCAGTTCTTTTACTTTTTCGGAAAATCCTTTTGGCACCATTATGCCGTCAGCCCCGCCTTCAAGGGCAGTTGTTACCATTTTTTTATCCCAGGGATCCACCTTCACCCAGATTTTTCGCATTATATTACCCCCAATAAATCGGTTTACGGTTTACAGTTCACGGTTTACAGTTTTATATTTTGATCAACCGTCAACCGTCAACTGTTACAACTTTTTCAAAGCATCTTCCACGCTGCTGTTATCATTTACAATAGCTGCAATAGCTTGAATCATAAGCGTTGGGTTTCTATGCTGAAAAACATTCCGACCTATGGAAACACCGGAACCTCCGGCATCAATTGAGCCTTTTACCATTTCCAGTATTTCCTGATCCGAGTCCATTTTGGCTCCGCCTGCAATTACCACAGGTATAGAACAGCCTTCAACAACTTCTCTGAAACTATCTATTGAACCTGTGTAGGAAACCTTGACAATATCCGCTCCCATCTCATTTCCAACTCTGGCAGCATGTTTGATGACCTCAACGTCATACTCATCCTTGATCTTTTCACCCCTGGGATAAATCATCGCAAGAAGTGGCATGCCCCATGTGCGTGCCTCATAAGCGACTTTGCCGAAATCATGCAGCATTTCTTTTTCGCCGGCATCACCTAAATTTACATGTATGGACACGGCATCTGCGCCGAGTTTGATAGCCTCTTCTACTGAACAAACAAGAGTTTTTGCATTAGGGTAGGGCGATAGAGCTGTTGAACCGGATAAATGTATGATCAGGCCTATGTCCTTGCCCCGTTTGCGATGACTTTCACTAATAAGCCCTTTGTGTTCAACAATGGCATTAGCGCCTCCTTCAGCCACCTTGTGTATAATACTCTTCATATCCTGCAGGCCGTCAATAGGACCCACAGAAATACCGTGATCCATTGGAACAATTATTGTTTTCCCTGTATTCCTGTTTAATATACGTTCCATACGAATATGTTTGCCCAAGATTGTCATGATTTTTTCCTCCTTATAAACCCAAAAAGGCCGTGAAGTTTTCTCCACGGCCTCTAAAAAAGCCGTAGATTTTTGAAGTCCACCCACGGCTTATTGCGCTTATTAAATTTATATTGTCTCAGCGCATACAGGCAGACCGGCACTAAAAAAAATAGTAATAAAAAAAAATACCGATAACACATGCCTGAAAGTGTTGTGCGCCACTTAATATCTCCCGATCAGTAAATAAGTACTTTAGATTAACCATTTATAACTATATTATCAAAGTTTGGATGTCAAGAAGTTTTTTAGACAGGCACTGAAGCCTTGTAAAGTGTAGCTTTCCCTTCGATTTTATACTTGTTGACCGAAGAGGGGATAATAATTGATGTCCCCTTTGTCAGAGTTATATTTTCATTTATACTGATATCTGCAACAGACGCCTTTCCATCAGTACAAAGAATTATTTCAACACTTCTTTTTTCAGGGCTTGTATATGATATGTTTTTTTTATCAGAAATCACAGACAGCATAAATTCTTCCGCCATACTGTAATAAACACCCTCACAATTTTTATCGTTTTGTAATAAAAGGATATTAATATCCTTTTCTTCAAAGTTAAGTATTTTTAAAAGTTCCGGAACATCAATATGTTTTTTTGTCAGCCCACCTCTAAGGACATTGTCTGAATTTGCCATTAATTCTATCCCAAGACCATCAAGATATGCGTGAAGCTCTCCTGATGGAAGAAAAAGCGCCTGGCCGGGTTTAAGAGAAATTACATTCAAAAGAATCGGCGCAAAAATTCCCATATCATCCGGATACTCTTTATGAAGATTGATCATTAATTTAAAACCGGGATTGTTTTCTGATAGTTTTTGTGCATTTGTAATTGCATGCTTTATGATTTGTTTTTTTCTCCCGCCGTTCATTGTTATAAGAGAGTGAAAAAAACTCTTCATGCCTTCCGGGTTTGGTTGCCTTTTAAGATGATTAAGTTCTTTGTCCAAAATTTTCAGGCAGATTTTTTCCATAAGAAAAATGATTTCTGAGATTTTGCGAAAACCGTACAGGGCAAGGAAAGGTGTCAAAGCACAAATACACTCTGGCTTGTGGTTTGTATCTTTATAGTTTCTGTTTGGAGAATCTAACGGTATGCCTATCCTGTTTTCTCGTTCAAAGCCTTCTGCTGCCTGCTTAAGGTTTGGATGAGCTTGTATGGAAAGAGGTTTTGATGCAGCAAGGATTTTGAAGAGATATGGAAGTTTATTGTCAAATTTTGCAGCTACATCTTTTCCAAGAATATCTACAGGGAATTGTTTTATCAGTTCAAGTAAAGACAACCACTTGTCATCATATTTTAATAGAGAAGGGGCTTTGGGGTGCGCACCCATCCACAGTTCAGCCTGGGGTTTTGCTGAAGGAGACTTATTGCCCATAAGATTAGCAATAGCCGTATGAGATCCCCATTCATATTCCTGAATGTTATTTTTTAGAAAGCTTATTTTTTGCATTTTACACTTAGAGCCTATTTCAGTAGGCGACTGAGCGCGACCCAAAAGGCCAGTTGGAAGGGCACGAACCATGTGTACATGGCCTACTGAAATAGGCTCTTAATAAGGAACGGGGACGTTATTAAGGAACAGGGGAGAGTTGTTTCCTCTCCCGTTCCTGATTCTTTTGTGTAAAAACTATGCCTTAGCTGCTTTTAATTTTTCAACTTCACCTTTAAGTTCATTAATTTCTTTTTTATATTTTTCTACATCCTCAGTTTTGGTTGTATCAGTCGTATCATCTTTTTTCCAGGTATCTTTCAGTTCATCAAAGCCTAGATAAAGAGCCAATCCACCTCCGAGTAGAAGCATTACGGGAATAGCACCAGCTAGAAGCTGCAAAAAAGGATTCCACCATATTGAAATGCCAATAAGACCTATAACCGCGCCGATGGCCCCGCCAATTAAAGTTTTCATAAAAATTTATCCTCCTTTAGCTTTAAATTTATTCCTTTGGATAGTTAAAATTTTTGATACCAAGGGCTCACTCAAAAATAATTTCAGATTTTGATGAGCCGTTCCATCCCGCATAGCTACGTTGCTCGTCGGTTAAAGACTAAGTTCTAAACTTAATCACATATGAACAAAAAAGCAAATAAATATTCATATATTTTCATAACATTTTATGTTCAAAACATGACTTGAATTTTTTCAAATAGCACAACAAAGTCTGTAACGCAAGCTAAAAATTTTATGTATATGCGTTTACCTTTGAGTTATAGTTTTTAATATTGCATTCAAATTTTATATTTGATAATTCTCACCTGCTTTCCGGCAGGCAGGTGATGCCCTAAAATTTATATCCATTCTGTGCGTCTACTTGCGGAAGTTATTTCATCCACGTTCCTTAGTAATTGGACTGTTACAACACAATTAAAATACAATACAACTAAAATTATGATAAGCTTAATAAAACAAAAATTAAGGAGTTGGAGCGACAAGTTTTTTAAAGGAACATATAATCACTTTCTTTGCTATCTTCCGGCTAAAACAGGTTTTTTTTCATCATGGATTTTGAGACTCTTTTTTTCCGGCGTAAAGCTGGATCAGGAACAGATATCAATTATACAGCAAATTCCCCCCAAAAGTATAATTGTTTATACCACAAAACATAAAAGTTATTTTAACTACCTGTTTTATCACACACGTTATAAACAGGAGGGACTTCCTGTTCCGGAAATAGGTCTGGATTACAAAGTAGTTATCTGGCAGCCGGTGTCAAGAATATTAATGATTTTTTTCGCACATCTTTGTTATATTTTTCATAATAAGGCCCTGTTTAACCCTTATAAAAGCGGATATATCAAACAGGAGCTGATTAACGGGCGTTCGGGATTATTATCTCTGGTTGAAAAAAAAGGTTTTTATCGCAGATTTGTACGAAAAAAAGCAGATCCGATCCGCTATCTTATAGAAGTTCAGAAATCAATTGAAAACCCGATTTTTATTGTTCCTCAATTAATGTTTTTCAACACAAAGCCACATTGGTCCACTCCGAGTATAATTGACATTCTGTTCGGCACCGAAGAAAAACCGGGAAAAATAAGATGCATTGTAACTTTATTTAAAAATCCCGGTAATATTTTTGTGGAAATATCCGATCCGATTAATCTTAAAGAGTTTTTAGAGCTTACTGAAAACCGGTATCAGAGCATAGAGCAGCAGTCACTTCAATTAAGACGTTATCTTCTATCTCAAATTAATCGACATAGAAAAAGCATTGTCGGGCCAATCCTGAAGGCAAAAGAAGAACTGAAAGAAAATATCCTGACAAATAACAGGCTTCAAAAATTCATGTATAACCATTCAAAAAAGCGCGATATTCCAATCCAGAAAGTACATAAAGAAGCCGATGGGTATCTTGACGAAATAGCGGCTAATTACAATATCGCTGTAATAAGAATGGCTGTAGTTGTTGTCAGATGGGTTGTAAACACCATGTTTGAAGGTGTAACGGTCAATAATGATGTGCTTAACAGAGTAAAAAGTATGTCTAAAAAGGGACCGTTAATTCTGGTCCCTTGCCATAAAAGTCATATAGATTATCTGATTTTATCGTATACATTATATAATAATAATATGCCATGTCCTCATATTGCTGCCGGAACAAATCTTTCTTTCTGGCCTCTTGGACTATTATTCAGACGTGGCGGAGCTTTTTTCATAAGAAGAACTTTCAGGGGGGCTGTACTTTATTCAAAAGTTTTTGCGGAATATATAAACAAACTTCTTGAAGAAGGTTTCAATATTGAAATGTTCATTGAAGGGGGCAGAAGTCGAACAGGCAAGTTAATCATGCCCAAACTCGGATTACTCTCAATGCTTGTAAATGCTTATAAAAACGGATCATGTGAAGATTTGATATTTGTACCGATATTTATTGGATATGACAGGGTACTGGAGGAAAGTGCTTATCTAAATGAAATTGAGGGAGGTCAAAAAGAGCCTGAGAACCTTCTTCAAGTAATCAAGGCAGGAAAATTGCTAAAGAAAAGATATGGAAGAATTTACATTAAGTTCCATGAACCCGTGTCGCTAAATGACCTTTTGTCGGAAAATGGTTCTAAAATTCAGGATATGACGTCAAAAGAGCAAACTGTTTTTATCCGTAATTTAGGACATAGAATCATAAATGCAATAGACAATGTCTCACTTGTAACTCCATATGCTCTTGTTGCAAGCGCTATTCTTAACTGCTCTAAAAAAAGTTTTACTTATGCTTATCTGATCTCTGAAATAGAAATATATATGACCTATCTGTTTTTAAAAAATGCCAAAATGGCTGATACTCTTGTGCTTGATCAGTCCGGAGCTTTTGAAAAAGTTTTCGATCACTACACACATAGAAAATTTATAGAAAAAATTTTAAAGAAAGATAAACAAAGCCAATCTTCTGATGCTATATTTGAAGTTAATGAGAGCAAAAGACCTGTTTTAGAATATTATAAGAATAATTGTATTTGTTTTTTTATCCCGGCAGCTTTTACGGCTTTGGCAATTCTGGAAAAAGATGCTTTTCAATTTTCAACATCCGATATTGTTTCCAGCTATACTTTTTTGCAGGAATTTTTTAAAAATGAGTTTTCTTATGACGTTGATAAGACACCGGATTATTTTGTTCGTAAAAACATCAAACTATTTATTGATGATGCTATTCTAATGCCCCATGCAACCCTGCCTGATACATATAACCTCACATCCGTCGGTTATAGAAAGCTTAAACTTTTTTCCAGTTTTCTTAAGACCTATTTTGAATCATATTTTATTGTATTAAACTTTTTCATGTATTATCCAAAAGAGTTTATTAATATAAAAGACCGCCTGAAAAAAGTTCAGTCACTTGGAAATCGCATGTATAAAAGAAAGGAAATTGAAAGAAAAGAAGCTCTTTCCAAAATTAATTTCCAGAACGCTATAGATTATTTTGTTTCTCATAAAATAAAAAGCTCGGATGATCATGAAAAAATTGAATTCTATACTGATACCATAAAAAAATATATGGATTATATAGGGTAGAGATCAGGAATTAGGTATTACGATGAAAGCAATGATACTTGCCGCTGGCATTGGTACTCGGCTTCGGCCATTTACTGCAAACATACCAAAACCTTTATTCCCTGTTGCAGGACGTCCTCTTATAGATATCATTATTCGCAACCTGCAGCATGCGGGCTGCGAATCAATAATTATTAATACCCATCACTTGTATAAAAAGATAGATTCTTTTTTGTCCAGCCAAACATATTCTATTCCAGTTGTTACCCGCTATGAACCTTTGCTTCTCGGTACAGGGGGAGCTATAAAGAATGTTGCGGATTTCTGGGATGATCAGCCATTTATGGTTGTAAACAGCGACATTTTTACAGATATCGACCTTGGAGATGTTCATGATTTTCATTTTGAGCATAAACATACTGCCACACTTGTTCTTCATGATTATAAGAAATTTAACAAGGTATCAATAACCAGGGAAAACTTTATTACCAGCTTTGATGATGAGAACATCGGCTATGAAAGAAAGCTTGCTTTTACGGGAATACAGGTTCTTGACCCGGATATTTTGGATTTTATACCGGATGGCTTGTTTTCCAGCATAATTGATGCATATAGAAAATTAATATTTTCAGGCCAAAACCCGAAAGCATTTATTGCGCAAAAATATTACTGGAAAGATATTGGAACACCCGAGAGTTACAGAGAAGCTGTTATAGATAAATTAGCGCCAGAGGCATTCAAGCAGGCATGGCCGGGTTTTACTTTTAAAAACATAAAGTGCGATAGAATCAAGGGGGATGGCTCTGACAGGCGTTGGTACAGGGTAACAGCAGAGGATGATTTGTCGGGCAAGATATATTCGAAAGCTCATGGTAAACAAAGTGAGGCGCGATTGCGAGCCCTTATTATGGTCGATCACGGCATCAGATCACAAACCGCAACATCCGAGGTGGACTCATTTATAGCAATCGGACAACATCTTTATGACAAAGGAGTATTAATTCCCAGGATATATCTGCACGATAATTTTTCAGGGCTGGTGTTTCTAAAAGATCTGGGAGATTTAAAGCTTCAGAAACTGGTTCGGAATACTAAAGATCAGGAGCAAGTCAAGTTATATTATAAAACAGTTATTGATCTTCTTATAAAGATGTCCACTTCAGGGGCAGAAGGTTTTGATATATCCTGGACATATCAAACTCCATATTACAGCAAAGAGCTTATACTCGAAAAGGAATGCAGATACTTTGTTGATGCGTTTTTAAGAGGTTATCTTGGCATGGATTATTTATTTGAAGATTTTAAAGATGAATTTGAATTACTTGCCGGGAAAACACTTGAATTTCCAGTTAATGGATTTATGCACAGAGACATGCAGTCCGGAAATATCATGTTTAAAGACAATCAATTTTATATTATAGATTTTCAGGGCGGACGCATAGGCCCTGTTCAGTATGATCTTGCATCCCTGCTTATTGATCCATATGTGGATTTGTCTTATCAACTGCGGACCCAACTGATTGATTATTGCATTAAGGGGTTTGCAAAATTTTTCCGGATTAACGAGGAGCAGTTCCGCTATTGCTTCAGGCATTGTTCCCTGACAAGGAATCTGCAAATACTTGGTGCCTTTGGTAATTTGATACGCATGAGTGGTAAATCTTATTTTGAACAATATATCCCCGCAGCAGTAAAAAATTTAAAATATAATCTTTCAGGTTTTGAAGATGCAGAATTTCCGGGCATAAAAGCAGTTGTAAATAGTATAGTAGTTGAGTAGTCAACCACAAAGGGAAGAATTGAATATTGACCACTCGACCATTTCCCCACTCGACCACTCGACTAAAATCATAATTGGAGGTGTTAAATGAAGCGAATAAAAGTAATGGTAAACGGAATTCCCGGCAATATGGCAGTGAATGTAGCAAAACATGTCATAAGCGATAGTATGTTTGAACTTATACCATATGCGCTTACCGGACCCGAAATTACAGAAACAAAATATACTTTAGATTCTACGGTTATCAGTCTTATTCATCCGCAAGAATCTGAAAAAGCAATTACTGAGATAAAAGAAAAAGAAAGTTATTTTATCAGTGTAGACTATACTCATCCTTCATCTGTAAACAACAACGCCGGGTTTTACTGCAAGCACAACCTTCCCTTTGTGATGGGTACAACAGGAGGCGACAGAAAACTTCTTGAAGATACTGTTTGTTCATCATCCATTCCGGCAGTAATAGCACAAAATATGGCAAAGCAGATCGTTGGATTTCAGGCAATGATGGAATATGCTGCAAAAACATTTCCGG
>DAOWEW010000140.1 GCA_030638305.1 Desulfobacteraceae bacterium | reverse complement strand
TTGTGGCGACAGGTTGAATCCGAAGTTGTTTTGTTCATGTGGCCTCGCATAAAACGTAATATTGTTCAATTCTACGTTATACGAAAGTCACACAAAAGTCTCGAAAAAACAGCCTCCCCCAAATCCGTTATAATCAGGAAAGTTCTTTTAATTCTTGAATTTTGTTGGCAAATGGATAATTAGATGGAATTACGCGCATTATAAATGGATTGGCCATACATTATGTCTCTTATTATTTTTATATTATTGAAAGACAATAATTGATTCTGCTTAAAAGTCAACAAAAACTCCTTATCTATTTTGATATTTTTGGGATTTGAGACTGGATTTGAGATTTGGCAAAGGCGGTCTGAAGCTGTGATGGATAGTTGGGGAAATTACTGCGTCCAGAACCTGCTCTACAGAAATTTGCTTCATGCAGTCTATTGTACTGCACTGTCGCTTAAAGCAGGGACTGCAATCCAGCCCTGCTCTCAAAATTTTATGTTTTGCTCCAAAAGGTCCGGTTCTCCATGGAGCTGTCGGTCCGAAAAGAGCTATTACAGTAAAACTTGCACAAATCGTGTAATCGAATTATAGTATTCTGAACCGTTTGGGAAACTTTTATTAAGGAACGTGGACGAATTAACTTCCACAAGTAGGCGCACAGATTTGGGTCAGATTTGTTCGATCTCAGATCACAAAAGTTGATGGAATAGCGGGCTATTTCAATATTTTTGTGATTTGAGATCGGGCAAAGGTGGCCTGAAGCTGTGATGCATAGTTGGTGAAGTTATTTCGTCCACGTTCCTAATCAAATGTAATACCATTCACGCAAAGGATAGATTAGCCGAGGAAGCTCTTGCCGATTTTGAAGCCAATCGCTGCACCAAGTTATGAAACATTTCACCAGCCCCAGGTTTTGGAAGTATTATGGTAAATTGCTGGCAAACATTCGTAGATTAGCAGACAAAAACTTTGCCCTGCTCAAAGTGAATCCCAAACATCCATCGCTTCATTTCAAACCAATTGAGCGTTTTTGGGCAGTCAGAGTAGGTCTCGAATATTAAGCTTTGGCTATTGATGGACCCAAATGACCTGTTTGGTTTTGGATAGGCACACATAATGAATACGATAAGCTATTAAAAGCTGGCTAAAGGCATAAGTTTGCGTTTAGATTGGAAATAGGGCGAAATAGGACGTTAACTGCATTATAACTTTTTCTTAGGAGCCGTTGGTGTGCCAAACAAAGCTTGGTGCTTCTTGCAGGATGAAAGTCCCTGTCGGGTAAGTCTGACCAACCATCCGTACAAATTATCAAAGGCAGAAATGTGAAAATTGCACTTGTATGTAAAAACTATTCTCTGCAAAAGGGTGGCCTTGAAAGATATACATATTTTTTAAGCCGCGAATTGATTCGCGCGGGCCACGAAGTTCATATATTTGCCAATACCTGGCAGAAAGAACCCGGTGTTATTATTCATCGTGTGCCAATGGTTCGTATGTCTTCCCCTGCCAAAAATCTTTCTTTTGCCTTTTTTGCTAACAGAGCCCTGTCTGAAATGAAATTCGACATTATTCACAGCATGGAGAGGATCTTTTGTCAGGACATATTCAGGGTTTCAGATGGCATTAACCCTGTGCAGATGCAGCAAAAATATCCCCATCCTGTTGTTCGATTTATTAAAAAAATTGGTCCAAGACGGCTGGCTTTGAGTTATCTTGAACACAAAATATTTATGAATAAAGGCTGCAAGGTCGTTATGACCAATTCCGAGCTGGTAAAAAGAAATATTATTGAGCATTATGATGTGAGGCCTGAAAATATAGTTGTAATATACAATGGGGTTGATACTCTTAGATTCAATCCTGGGATAAAAGAAAAGTACAGAAAGACTTTAAGAGAAAGGTACAGCATAAATAAAGAAGAATTAGTGCTTCTTTTTGTTTCAAATAATTTCAAACTGAAAAGGCTTCAATTGGTTTTGGAGGCATTGCTTCTTTTGAAAAATAACAAAATCAGACTTTTTGTAATAGGAACGGATAACCACACTAGATATCAAAGGTGGGCTATTAATAGCGGCATAGCTGATCAGGTTTTATTTTTGGGGCCCAAAAGGAATATTGAAAAATATTACGCTGCCAGCGATATATTTGTTTTACCTACACTTTATGATGCCTTTGCTAATGTCTGTTTAGAAGCAATGGCCTGTGGGTTGCCTGTAATTACGACTGATTTCAATGGAGTCGCAGACCTCATCCTGGATAGTGAGAATGGTTATATAATTAAAACACAAAAGGCAGATGAACTGGCTGCAAGGATAAAGGCTCTTGAAGATGAATCAGACAGGGTAAGGATGGGAGCCGCTGCTGCTGCTGAAGCAGCAAGTTTTACAATGGAAAAGCATATGTCAGAAGTACTGAAACTCTATGACAGAGTTATAAATACTTGCTCCCAAATTGGTAACATGGTATGTTATCAACATGAGGATAATAGCAAAAAAAATGCTTAGAGAATTCTGGGGAATTCATCCGGATACTGAACAGGCATTACAGGCTTGGCACACAAAAACAAAACAAGCTGATTGGAAATCAACAAGTGATGTTAAAAAAGATTACCGTAATGCCAGTTTTGTTGCCAACAATCGTGTTATATTTAACATAAAGGGAAAACAATATCGTCTTGTAGCAGCTATCAATTACCCGTATCAAATTGTTTACATTCGATTTGTTGGTACACATAATGAATATGACAAGATTGACACTACCACAATATAAGGTAATTTTATGGACATTAAACCAATCAAAACAGAAAGTGACTACAACGCAGCTTTAGTTGAAATTGAATGTTTAATGGAAGCTGATCTGAACACCACTGAAGGTGACAAATTAGATGTGCTAACAACATTAGTAGAGGCTTACGAAGAAAAATATTATCCTATCGGCCCACCTGATCCAATTGAAGCAATTATTCACCAAATGGAGAGCCAATGTCTTACTCGTAGGGATCTTGAAGCATATCTTGGCAGCAGAACTCGTGTTTCAGAAATACTAAATCGAAAACGATCAATGTCGCTCCAGATGATAAGAAAGCTTCAAAAAGGGTTAGGCATATCTGCAGAAATATTGATAAGGTCATATCCTTTAAACGTATCAGATCACCAAATAAGTTGCTAAAGGCAAAGCATGAAGAATTTTTCTTCAAAGATTGAATGTATCAATAAAAATCATCTGATATTTAATAAAGAGTATTTAAAAGTATTGGATGATATGCATTTTGATTCTTTTGAATTTGTTTGGAACTATCAGGCCGGTAAAACAATCAAAAGGATAAAAGAAAGGTCTGTAATACGTTTTGAAATTCAAATCGCTGGCCGAAAAAGGGTTTTTTATTTAAAACGTCACAATACTAAATTTGCCGGCCTGCAAAAGATTCTGGCATTATTTACCACAAAACCGATTTCTTCGGAAGGAAAAAAAGAATTCGAAAACATATGTGATTTCCGTAAAAGCGGGCTTGGAACGGTTACACCTGTTATTGCCGGCGAAAGATCAGCTAAGTTTTTTTGGATACAGTCTTTTCTTATAACAGAGGACTTTTCTCCTTTTATTTCTCTTGAGTATATTCTAAGGGACAATCCTGAGTTTTTTAGGGGAGAGAGAGGCTATGAAAAAAGGCGAATTTTGATTAATAAGATCGGTAGATTAGCTAGAGAAATGCACAAAAAAGGTTTCAATCACCGTGATTTCAATGCGACCCATATATTGCTTCATTATAAAGACGAATCCGATTTGCCCGATATAGCCCTTTTTGACCTTCAGAGGGTGGACAGGAGTTCTGTTTTTCGGTTTCGGTGGATAATAAAGAGCCTTTCAGAGTTGAACTACACATTGCCTGAGGATATCTTTGAGGAAGAAGATAGAAATTCCCTGTTATTATCTTACAAAAATAAAAAAACGCTTAATGTATGGGACTGGCTGCAATGGTTTTGGATAAAGAGAAAAACAGCAAGAATCAAAAGACATACTGATAAGATAATAGATAGAAAAAAAAGAAAGAACTATTAACGGCCAGTTAAAGAGCGACACTATTATTGAGCATCTGTTTCCGATGATACTTCAAAATAACAAACCGTTGTCTCCAACGCGGATAAGACCAATGCCAATTTTGCGTCCCGACCCTTCGCTATCAATTAATTCCTCACAATCATACTTGTTGCGTAACTCTTTCCAAAACCTGTCGACCTGAATTTCAGCCCTTACCGTGCAAACAAGGGAACGTCGTTACCGGTACATCTGGTGGCAATCGTGCAGATAACGGACAAATCTTTTTGCATTTGATTCAAGGTCGTAACGCTCTAAAACTGTTTTTCGGCCTTCTACACCTAACTGTTCCCTCAATTCGGGATTTTCGATCAGCCGGGTCAACGCCTCAATCCAGTCCAGATGAGTTTTGGCAAAAAGACCGTTTTTACCGGGAGCGATGATGTCTTGATTCATCCCCACAGGGCTGCAGACCACAGGTACTTGCACGGCCATACACTGAATCAGTTTAAAACCGCATTTGCCCCGTGTCCAGACATCATCGGCCAGCGGCATCACGCCAATGTCAAAACTGTGCAGATCGTCGATCTCGGTATCATTGTTCCATCTTTTTTTGATCACCCGGATATGCCTGCAATTAAAAAAATCATCGGCCACTATTTTCAAGGTGACATAGGCATAGCGCCGGCCGATCTCCTCGAAAACATCTTTAAGCATTTCAAGATAATGGAGGGTCACCCGGCTACCGATCCAGCCGATAATAAGTTCATCTTTTTTCTTTAATGCTTTCGGCCGGTATCTTCGGATATCCACGGTCGTAGGCAGGATCACGACATTGCGGTTGTAGGGCAAAACATTTTCTCTTAAATAGAAATTTCCCGCAATTACCAGATCGTACCGTTTGACCGCTGATTTAAATCGTAGCTCACGCCTTGGTCTGCCGTCGTTTCGTGAACCCGGGTCCTTGAACATAACCGCGTCATCCAAATCATAAACGAGACGATCCGCACACCTTCTGACAATCCAAGATTCCCAAGGCTGGAAAAGCTTTTTCTGGATTAAGACAAGGTCAAATGCTGCCAACCTTTTCCAGAGAGCAATCTTTGCCCTAATAGTTCGAGGACTGACCACGACCTGCACCACCATACCTTCTTTTTCCATATAAGAAATATATTGCAATACTCGGTATCGCGTGCTTGCCTTATCAATTCTGGGGACAACAAAGAGGATTGTCATTTTTTTTAACGAATTATCAATTTTTATTGATATGGAAAATTTCTGTTGGTTTTACGGTAATACAATTGTTTTTTTCATAAAAATTGAGACAAAGCCTTACTTTTTATCTGGCCTCATTGTAACTTCTATCCCATAGCAAGGGATTATGTAGCACAAATTTTCCTCATAAAATTCCATTACCCATCGATGTGAATTAACAAATTTCTGAAACGTGCGTTTGAACAATTTTCGGCCTTTCCACGGAGAAGTAAAAACAAGTTTAATGTCCTCTGTTATAAATCCATAGTCATGATAAAATGATGGCACTTTTCTCTTGAATCTATTCTGGTTGCTCGAAAAATACTCAAACGAATAAAGGCCAAAAAACCTCTTGTGGGTATAATCAGAATAATAATACGGATTTGAAAAATGCGGTACAAATAAAACGTTTTTCCCAGTTGGCTTCAAGACTCGCCAGATATCCTGCATCAAGATTGACAGATTGTTTACATGCTCTAAAAAACTCTTTGAATAAATCGCATCAACAGAATTGTCTGGAAAAAATGGAAGCCCTTCCTCCAAGTCTGCGACAATATCAATATGCGGCAGATTCAATTTGTCGATACAGATTCTTTCTGTTTTTTTTTTAGCACCACTCCCCAACTCAAGAATGATATGAGATGAATCTTTCAGCTTTTTTTGCAAGTCAAGTCGAAAAACCGGTTCCATACGAATCTCCCCCCCTTACTGATTTTGTATCAAATTTCCAATTTTTTCTATTTTTTGCTTAACCTGAGCAGTTATTTTTTCATTTTATGCCGTTTACGTATTTTATTAATAAGCGGTTCAATCTTTTTTTGCACACGTTTTTTGTCTAACAGTCTTATTTTACAATATTCTGCCATAAATTCATTTACAAACTGTTTTGGCAACTCGTATTTGATCATATCAACAATAAACCGGCTGAGATCTTTACGCACTTTACGTCCCAAAGTGAATTTGACCTGAGAGGCTCCGTCCAAGTCGATCATCCAGCATTCACCCGTGTTTGCGTTTGCCAGGATATTTGCCCATTTTGTATCTCCGTGACAATAGTTATTATTATGCAGTATAGCAAGATACTGCGCAAAACGAGAAATAATTTTTTTTTTTTCCAGCCAATCAGGGAAATCACCAATTTCTCTTGAGAGCCGGACAAGATTCTTCGCGTTTTCAAGATTTTCACTGTAATAATAGCTTACAGTGCGGGGAATGCTTTTCCCTTCAAACACAAATCCCAGGGGTCGTGCTACAGGAATTCCCAGGGCAATGAAAATGTGGGACATTTTCCACTGTCTGGGAGCACGTTTTATTTTGATTTTGAGCCAGACCCTTGGGTGGTATAATGAATTTTGAGCGGTAAATCGTTTAGCAATGATATTTTCTCCCTGTCCAGGCAATATTTTGACGGAGATATTATTGTCATTTTTTAATACTGTTTTAGCCTGAAGAAACCATTGCGCCGGATCAATTTGACGTTCAAATTGTCGGGCCACTATACTGTTTCGTACACATTCTCCCTGGAAGTTCTTATTTTTTAAAGGCTGACTTGTTTCTTTTAGCGTTTTTTTGAGCTTGATAAGGAGGATGCGGTGCTGACTGCGCCTGAATACGTTTCGTAAAAAAAATCGTTTGCCTATGCCGGAAAATCGAGGATAAAGAGCGGCATAGGCATTGTAAAGGCGCATCAAATCAGTTTTGCTCAGAAGGTTGTCGGGAAATATAGAAAATTGAACCAGATTTTTGAATATTTGAGAACGAGGAATGAACCACCATTTACGGTTGCTTTCGTTGTCAATCAGGCTGAATTGAAAACCATTTTCAACTTCTTTTACCAACAGATTGTTTTGACGCAGATCACCATGCACAATACCCATGCTGTGCATTTTGCCGATCAGGGAACCGGCCTCTTTGAGCAGCAAACGTTTTTTTCTGATTTTTTCTTTGCTAA
>DAOWEW010000040.1 GCA_030638305.1 Desulfobacteraceae bacterium | reverse complement strand
TTTTAAGCTTTCTATCCGGGTCATCTGTATTTAAGGCTTTTTTAAGATGAAATTCGGCATTCTTAAAATTCCTCTCGTTTTTGTAATATAACCCGAGATAATAATGTGCATTCCCCAGCTTCCCATGCCTGCCATAGGTATCGCCAAGAAAATAGAGCGCCCTGTTATAATCCGGATCTTTTTCTATGAGCTTCTCAAATGTATTCTCAGCATTTTCATACTTCCCAAGCCCTGCCTGAGTGCGGCCGAGCAAAAAAAGGCCTTCTATATCATCCGGTGCTATGCTTAAAGATGCTTTAAGGGTTTTTAATGCTTCTTCATAAAAACCGTCAAGAAAATATATCCTTCCAAGATCTCTTAATATATGAGAATTAAAAGCTCTTTTTTCCAAAGCCTTTTTAAGATTAATTGCTGCATCTTTAAAATTTCCGGTTCTTGCCAGTACAAGTCCATATCCATAAAGTGCCATTGGATCTGACGGGTATTTGGCAATCCTGGTTTCGGACTTTTTTAATACAATACTCTCCTCTCCGTGCATACTGACAAACCGCGTATGAGTTATTTGAAAATCATAAGGGTCAATATTAAACACCTGTCCTGATGGTTTCTCACCGGTTTCAAGCCAGGAGCCAATATATACAATACGATCTTCCGAAGCAGGATGAGTAGTCAGATAGGTAGGAATCTGATCCGAACCAAACCATTGTTTACTTCGAATTTTTTTCAGCATTGTCAACAATCCTGATCCACTGTATCCTGCCTTGTTAAGATATTTTAATCCCAACTGATCAGCCTGCATTTCATCCTCACGGCTGTATGCAAGAGAAATTGATTGCCCTGCAGCAATCGACCCTAAGGTTAATGCGCTGGATACTGCTCCCGTTCCTTCTAATCCAAGGAATATCCCTGCGAGCATACCAGCAAGTGTTATGAGCCCGATTTTTGATTGTTTTTCAATGCGGTGTGAAATATGGCGACATACGACATGAGCTATTTCGTGAGATAATATTCCTGCAAGTTCTTCCTCGTTTTCCATTGCCTCAAAAAGTCCGCTGTTTATAAAAATATTGCCTGCAGGACTCGCAAAAGCATTATAACTATCTTCTTTTATGATATAAAAGTTGTAATTAAAAGGCTGCGGAGGAAGGGCAGAGATAATCTTATCGCCTATCTTATTAACATAATTAACAACAAAAGGGTCTTTAATGAGTTCAAAGTGTTCTAAAACAACCCTCATGAACTCACGCCCCATTTCTTCTTCCTTTTTAACTGAAATACATAAAGCCGCTCCTGGAAAACACACATCAACGAATAAAATCAAAGCTGAAAATATAATGAATATTTTTTTATAAAATTTCATATGAGATTAAGTTATTTTCTAAAAAAAATTAAAAAGCCGTAAACCGTGACCCATAAATTCTTTTATGACACATTATATATCCTTTTCAAACAACAAGTTTTATGTTAAGAATTTTTTATGACACGAATTATATGCATAACAAACCAAAAAGGCGGTGTAGGAAAAACTACTACAGCTATCAATCTATCTGCTGCACTTGCGGTTTCAGATAAAAAGACACTTCTCGTTGATTGTGATCCGCAGGCAAATGCCACCACAGGAATGGGTATTGATAAAAACAGTATTTCCAAGACATTATACCATGGCATAATCGGAGAAACCGATATCAATAGCCTTATTATAAACAGCGAGATAGATAGTCTGAAAATCATTCCATCAAGAATTGAACTCATAGGTTTTGAAGTGGAAATGATGTCAAACCCTGAACGTGAAACTTTATTAAAGAAACTGCTTGGCCAGCTTACTGATTCATTCGATTATATAGTAATAGACTGCCCGCCCTCTTTAAGCCTTCTGACGTTAAATGCTCTAACAGCAGCCGATTCAATACTGATTCCGCTTCAGTGTGAATTTTATGCTCTGGAAGGACTTGGTCAGCTTATGCAAACAGTAAAGCTTATAAAGCGAGGTCTGAATCCGAATCTTAAAATTGCCGGCATTCTTTTAACCATGTTTGATAAAAGGACTAACTTGTCGCATCAGGTAGTCGAAGATGCGAAAAAATATTTCAGGAATCTTGTTTTAAAAACCATTATTCCCAGAAATGTACGGCTGGGAGAAGCTCCAAGTTTTGGAAAACCTATATTGCTGTACGATGCCGCTTCTCCGGGAGCAAAAAGCTACTTTGATCTGGCAAGAGAAATAATGAAAATTAAATAATACGTAACAGTTCACGGTTGTCAGTTTACAGTTCACGGTTTTATATTTTGAGGCTACCGATGTAAGGTGATACAGCCTGTAAATTCAAATGGTTAGCGATTTCTTAGATTTTCATTGATTGTGGGATTGCCATAAAACCAAAATGGCGAAAAGTATCCCGATTTAAGTTGATAGCTTGTTTTGATCAACCGTAAACTGTGAACCGTGAACTATTACAATAATACATAAAAGTTACCCAATATGCTTAAAGCAAAACAAAAAAACGAATCTGATTTAAATTTAAAAAAACGGAAAAAAATGGCACTTGGAAGAGGTCTTGATGCTCTTATTCCTGATTTTAGAGCTTTTGAAAACGAGCAGGTTAATTATTTCCAATGCGATATCAATCTGATCCACCCTAACAGGTATCAGCCTCGTATAAATTTTTCTCAACAAGTTCTTGAAGAGCTTTGTGCCTCAATTAAAGAGCAGGGAATCATACAACCTGTATTGCTTAGAAAAGACGGAAACGGTTATGAGCTGGTAGCCGGTGAAAGACGGTTTCGCGCAGCTAAAATGGCAGGGCTCACCCATGTACCCGCTGTTATAAAAAATATAACTGACTCAGATCTTCTGGAAATGTCCATTGTTGAAAACATACAACGGGAAAACCTCAATGCTCTGGAAGAAGCGGAGGCATTCCACCAACTTATTACGGAATTTAATCTCACTCAGGAGCAGGTGGCAAAGCGGATGGGGAAAAGTAGATCTGCTGTTGCCAATTTACTTCGTCTAAGACAACTTCCCGAACAAATAAAGGCAACTATTCTGGATAATACCCTTAGCATGGGACATGCAAGGGCTCTGTTAGGCGCTGATACATCAGCACAGCAAATTGCAGCCTGGCGGGCAGTTGTTTTAAAAAAACTTTCGGTCAGAGAAACGGAAAATTTGATCAAGCGTTTGAAATCAGAGAAGAAAAAGTCCGGGGAATCCCAACCTGGTTCAGAACAAATATATCTTTCAAGTCTGGCTGATGATCTTTCCCACCACCTTGGCGCCAAAACTCAGATCAAAAAACAGGGAGAAAAGGGAAAGATTTCAATCGAATTTTATAACAACAACGATCTTGATCGCCTTATAGGCCTTTTAAAACAACTATAAAGCTATGAAAGAAAAAAGATAATGCCTACTCCGTTCCTAAGCCAAAGAGGTTGCCCACAAAGGGGCAACGCTGCTGAACTCTTGAACTCTGAACCCAAAACTTGGGGAAACTATGAACTTACCATTGGTAGATCAGCCATTCATTGCAATTAATAGTTTTTTTCGTGAAGAATGCCAACTGCTTGATAAAACGCTATTTGTTACAAGACTATGAAACTAATAACAACTCTATTAAATAAAATCGGTATTTCAAACGAGAATGACAATTATCATATCTTTCACGGGAGATTATGGAAGAAAAAAATACCTGTTAGATTACACAAAGGTTTGGCAGAAATTAAACCACATAGTTTTTTGCTTCATGAAAATAAAATAATCGCATTATTTTTTGTTTTTACTCCAAACGATAATATTGACTTTAAAGCATTATTTAAAAAAATCTGGAATTTACGCGGAACTCCAATAGTATTTATAATTACTGAGGATATTTTAGATATTTACAATGGATTCTCATTTGATACAAAAACATCTTTATTTGATAAGCTTAAAGTTGGAAATGTAAATCTAACAATAGAAAACATAAATGAATATTTATCTATTTGGGATATTATCACTGGCAAAGCTTTTGACAATCTTAAAAAGCCAAAAGCACAAGTTGATGAAAAATTGTTGGAAAATCTTGAAAGTACAAAGAAAATTTTAAAAAGAAAAGGATTAGATAATACTTTTGCACAGAATATAATTGGGAGATTGCTATTTTCAAGATATTTACTTGATAGAGGAGTAAAAATAGAATCAAAATTTTTTACAGATAAACAAAGTTTTTTAACACTCATTAAAAATAAAGAACTATTATATGAATATTTTAATTATTTAAAAAAAACTTTCAATGGGGACTTGTTTCCTGTAAACAAAATAGAAATATCTCAGGTAACAGACATGCATCTTGATTATTTATATGAGCTTTTTTCAGGAAGTGATATGCATGGTGATACAGTACAAAAATCTTTTTTTGAACTGTATGATTTTAATATTATTCCAATTGAATTAATATCTGAAGTTTATGAACGATTTATAGGGAAGAAAAAACAGAAAAAAAATGCTGCTTACTATACACCATCGTTTTTAGTCGATTATATATTAGAAAAAACCGTAAAAACTCATTTGGATACTAACAAAGCATGCAAAGTGTTTGATCCTTCATGTGGTTCTGGTATTTTTCTGGTTGAATCATTAAGGTCCATAATTGAAAAAAATCTTGACAAAAAAGGCAATATACAAAAAGAAAAATTAAAGGAACTTCTTGCTGACAATATTTTTGGTTTAGATATTGATAAAAATGCTATTAATTTAACAGTCTTTTCTTTATGCTTAACTTTACTTGATTATATTGACCCAAAGGATATTACCAAGTTTAAGCTCCCAAATCTTTTAGGAAAAAATCTTTTTAATGCTGATTTTTTTGATACAAAGCATTCATTTAATCAAAAGATTGAAAATTTAGATTTTATATTAGGTAATCCACCATGGGGTAGTGATAAAGAAAGTGATAGCTTTCATATTCAATATTTTCAAACGAATAGGGTTCCGGTAAGTAATAAACAAATTGCTCAAACTTTTGTTGCAAGAACAAAAGATTTTTCAAAAAAAAAGACTAAATGTGTCCTGGTTTTACCGAGTAAACCTATTTTATACAATCACAATGCAAATGATTTCAGACAATATTTTTTAAATTATTTTTATATTAAAGAGATTCTTGAACTTTCACCAGTGAGAAATCAGATATTCTCAGGTGCGGTTGCACCCACTTCAATTATTTTCTTCAATTATTCGCATAATGAGACAACAGAAGATAATATTGTATTACACATCTCTATTAAACCAAATATCTTTTTAAAATACTTAAAATTAATTGTAATAGAAAAGAACGATATAAAACAAATTAAGCAACATTACTTTAAAAAGGATGATTATCTTTGGAAAATTATGCTTTATGGTAATGTTTTAGATTTTTATTTGATTAAGAGACTTAAGGAAAATTATGACAGTCTAAATCAGGTAATTGAAAAAAATGATCTTCGGTTTGGGCAAGGTTTTCAACTTGGAGGTGGTGATCAAAATGATGGGACACACCTTTTGGGTAAACTGTATTTAGATACAAAGAAAAAAGCTCTTTCAAAATTCTTTTTAAATGAAACTTTTTGCAAAAAATGGAAAATAGAAACACTACACAGACCAAGAACAAGGGAGGTATTCCAACCGCCCTATGTTTTGCTAAAAAAGGGATTTTCAAAGCAAGATTTTTCCTTAGTTTCTGCTTATACTGAAAATGAATTTGTTTTTACACATTCTGTTACAGCAATCAGAAGTGTAAATAAGTTACTATTAAAAAATATTTGTGGTATATTAAATTCAATGATTTCGAGCTATTATCTTTTACTACAGGGAAATTCTGCTGGCGTTGAACGAGAACAGAGTGATGATAGTGTTGATCGCTTTAATATTCCCATTGTAATTGAAAAAATAATTAGTAATCAAGTAGATAAAATACAAAAATTATATAAAAAACTAAATTCTGAAGTAATGCACAATTCTCAATTAAAAGCACAAATTGAATCTGAAAAAAATAAATTAAACGAAATAGTATTAGAATCTTTTGAATTTTCAAATATGGAAAAAACATTAATAGATTATGCGATCCATATTACAATTCCTCAGATAAATAATAAGATAGGACCGATAGCAAAAACAACAGAAGTGCAATTAAACAAATACGCACAGATTTTTATAAACCATTTTGGTAAAAGATGGGATGGAAATCCTGATTATTTTACAATTGATATTTACTCTGACAATTACATTATTGGAATAAATTTTAAAGTAGTAAATTCAAAGCCAAAACAGAAGATACGAATATATTCCAATAAAAAAGCAATTGAATTATTTCAGCTTATAAAATTGGGAGAAGAAAAAATTACAGATATTTTTTATAAGCAAAGGGATATCAGGGGATTTAATGAGTCATCTTTTTATATTATAAAACCTAACCAGTATAAAAATTGGCATCCTGCAGTAGCTCATGGAGATTTAGCAGAATTTGTTGAAGCAATGTTTAAAGCTGAAAAAGAAAGTTTGTTACAAAATGTGTAATCTGAATGCATCAGTTTTTAAATATAGTATAGGCTCTCATCTTGATTACATTAAGATAGCATATGAATTTTTAATCGAAGCGTATCAGGCGTTAGCTAAAAAAAACTATAATGCATGCAAAAACAATGAAAATAAAATCCGTGATGATTTAGTTAAAATTGCCAAATCGAAAAATAAAATAAATTTTCCGTTTCGTTGGATTACAGAATTTCCTGACATTGAGAATAATAATAGAATTGATATAGATTTAGCTACACCTCAAAGTTTAATTGATGATTCAAATGCAATTAAAATTGAATGCAAAATAGTTGGAGAAAACAAATATATAGACACTAAAAAGTCATTTGAAGGAAAAACTCCAACAAATGGTATTATGAGTTTCATTACAGGTAAATATTCACCTCAAATGCCTTTAGCCGGAATGATTGGGTTTATTAAAGCAGGTGAAATTCACGATAAAATCAACCGCATCAAAAATAGGCTTCAAAATCATAAGGAAATAATAACAGTTCAAAATTTATCAAGATATTTAATAAAAGATAATTTTAAATATAGCTACGATTCAAAGCATAAAAGAATGAATAAATTGAAAGATATTTTAATTTACCATCTGTTTTTTGATTTTACATAAGGAACGTGGACGAAATAACTTCTTCAACTATGCATAATAGCTTCAGACCACTTTGAACCTTAAACTTCTGAATCTCGAAAATGTAGCGCGTGCGCTCTGTCTCCCGTAACACCAGAGAGGTTATCCACAGAGTGGGCAACGCTATTGAACCCAGAACCTAATAACTACTATGTCTCTTCATATAATTATTGATGGCTACAATCTGATACGCCAGTCAGCCACCTTAAGCGATCTTGACAGGCAGGACATTCAGCTCGGGAGAGAAGTTCTGCTTAATATGCTTGCGGCATATAAAAAAATAAAGCGTCACAAAATTACAGTTGTCTTTGACGGAACAAATGCACCTTTTATTTCTCAGCTTAGAGATAAAATAAAAGGAATTGAGATAAAATTTTCCCGCATAGGTGAGTTGGCCGATACTGTTATTAAAAGGATGGCCTTAACAGAAAGGGAGAAAGCTCTCGTTGTCAGCTCAGATATGGAAATAGTTAATGCAGTGGCTTCTCAAGGCGCTTCTACTATCAGTTCCCCAATGTTTGAGGAAAAGATAGCCATGGCAGAATATATGTCTGCAAAAGGTATTGACAGTGAAAATGAAGGTGGTTGGATTCCCTCAACAAAAAAAAAGGGTCCCAGCAAACGGCTTTCAAAAAGAAAACGAAAAAACAGGCTAAAAATTAAAAAATTATAAAGAAAAAATACATGTAATGAAACGAATATGCGTAATTGACGGACAAGGCGGCGGGATAGGAAGCACGGTTATAAAGAAGCTCAAAGAATGTTTTGGTGAAAAAGTTGAAATTATAGCTTTAGGCGCAAATGCTATAGCAACATCCCAAATGCTTAAAGCAAAAGCAAACCGTGGCGCATCCGGAGAAAATGCCATTGTTCACACTGTAAAGAGCGTTGATGTTATCATCGGGCCTATCGGTATAATTCTATCAAATGCCATGATGGGTGAAATAACACCAAAGATCGCAGAGGCTGTAGCAAGCAGCCCCGCAAAAAAACTTCTTATACCGCTAACTCAGGAAAATGTTGAAATAGTAGGGTTGTCCTCAATTCCACTTCCGCGTTGTATCGAATCATTGATACGGGAAAATTTAAAGGATTTTGCGGATAAAAATTAGCAGTTTTTGTTCAGGCACTAAATAAGGGAGGAAATATTATGTGTGAAGCAAATGCTTATCTTATTGAAGGAAACGATAAAAAGCTGGTCATGGAGGCGGTTGATACGATCGAACCCGAGGGTGATGGTCTGCTATTAAACAACATATTTGGAGAGCAAAAACTCTTAAAAGCGCACATTCATTCACTTTCTCTTGTTGATCATAAAATTTACCTAAAGGAACAATAACAGCTATAATCTCAATAATATCTGACCTGATTAGATGAAAATACTACTTGCCAAAACAGCGGGCTTCTGTATGGGCGTAAGAAGAGCAGTTGAAATGGCTCTGGATGCGCCCAATAAACACGAAAATCCTATCTATACATATGGTCCTCTGATACATAATCCACACATCCTGAACCTTTTAAAAGAAAAAGGAATATCTGCCATAGATGATATTCCGAATCATGGTTCCGGTACTGTTCTGATAAGAGCTCACGGAGTTCCTCCACAGTCAAAAAAAAAACTGAAAAAAGCCGGTTTTACAATAATAGACGCCACATGCCCACGTGTAATCAAGGTGCAAACCATTATAAAAAAACACGCCGAGCGGGGCTATGCATCAATAATTACAGGCAACAAGGATCATCCAGAGGTTACCGGACTGCTTGGCTATTCAGATGGCAAGGGCTACGTTATTGATAATATAAATGACCTCAATTCTCTACCTGCCTTTGGAAAAGCCATCATTGTTGCTCAAACTACTCAGGACATGGAATTTTTTGAAGAAGTGAAAAAATGGGCGAACAAAAAATTCCCGCACTACAAAATTTTCAATACTATTTGTGATTCTACAGCAAGACGGCAGGAAGAAGTAAAACGTCTTGCAAGGTCAGTAGATGCGGTGATAGTCGTAGGCGGCTATAACAGCGGTAACACCCAAAGACTCGTCGAAATTGCAAGAAAAGCAGGAAAACCTTCTTACCACATTGAATCAGAACACGAGCTTGATTTAAAAGCTCTTGCCTCAGCCAAATATATAGGATTAACGGCAGGAGCTTCTACTCCGAACTGGATAACAAAAAGAGTTTACAGAACTCTTGAATCTTTATTTTTAAAAAAAGAGCAGAGATGGCGCAGAACATTTTTTTCAATGCAACGATCACTTCTACTGACAAACATCTATGTTTCCCTTGGTGCCGGATGCCTGTGTTACGCCTGTACCATGCTGCAGGGAATCAACCACTATTTTCCCCATGTTTTTATATCCATACTTTATGTTTTGTCCATGCACATACTAAACAACCTGATCGGCAGCAAAGCCGACCAGTACAATGATCCTGCAAGGGCTACTTTTTACAGAAAGCATAAGACATTTCTCGCAACTCTTGCCTCAATTGCAGGCAGCACAGGCCTGATTACCGCCTATCTTATGGGCACTACTCCTTTTTTGATTCTTTTGTTCATGAGTCTTCTTGGCCTTTCATATAACATAAGGCTCGTGCCGGAAAGCCTTTTTGGGAGTAGATATCGCAGGATAAGGGATATACCGGGTTCAAAGACGGTTCTTATAGCAGCAGCATGGGGAATAGTTACTTCGCTATTCCCTGCGTTCTCAGTATCTGATAGTATTAATGTGAGTACGGTCATTGTGTTTTTTCTGTCAGCTTGCATGGTTTTTGTCAGAACCGCTTTTTTTGATACCCTTGATATGCAGGGTGACCGCATAGTAGGAAAAGCAACCATCCCAATACTATTGGGAGAAAAGCGAACCATGCGCCTTTTAAAGATCATGTTAGCTGTTATTCTCGCTGTATTACTGATGTCGAGTGCGTTTCAGTTTATCTCAACCCTTGGCTTCCTGCTTGCGATTTGTCCGGTTTTCATGTTTGTAATGCTTTTAGCCTATGAACGGGGTTATATGCTTCCCGGCATAAGGCTGGAATTTCTGGTTGAGACTCATTTTATTATAGCCGGCATTATCACTATAATCTGGTCAGTAGTTTAGGAACGTGGACGAAATAATGGATATTGTAAATATATTAAAGGTGCCGGCGTTTTTGATTTTTGCATATATATTCGGCTCTATTCCCTGTGGAGTTATTTTGACAAAGTTGTTTACTCCCCTTGATATCAGAAAAAAAGGCAGTGGAAATACAGGCGCTACAAATGTAAGAAGGATAGCAGGAACTACGCTTGGTGTATTTACTCTTGCAGGAGATATGTTTAAAGGCCTTTTGCCTGTATATCTTGCTATCAATTTAACAGGCATTAATGGCTTTTGGGCTGAAATATATATATCCCTTATAGCTGTTTCAGCTTTATCAGGTCACCTTTATCCTGTTTTTCTGAAATTTAAGGGCGGTGGAAAAGGCGTTGCAACTACAGCCGGGGCCTTCATCATAATTTCACCTATAGCGTGTTTTTTTGCCCTGCTGACCTTTATCATGTTGATATGTTTATGCAACCGGGTATCTGTCGGATCTCTTGGAGCGGCATTAATACTTCCGGTTGCTGTCTGGAAGGCGACAAATTCAAAAGTTCTGGCGATATGCGCTGCTTCCATATCAATACTTATCTACCTGCGCCATATTGAAAACATTAAGCGTATGTTTTCCGGAACAGAACCGGTTATATGGAAGTGAAGGATAATTTACCACTCAATCCCCAGCATCAGGCAGTTAAGGCCGCTGCCGATTCCCAGAAATCCTACAAGATCATTTTTTACAAGAAACTCACGTTCCGATGCTATTGCAGCAGTTATTGGAAGTGATACGGTTCCGATATTTCCAAGATGCCGGAAGGTGGTAAAATCTTTTTCTTTCGGAATACCTATGGATTCCAGTATGGTTTTCTGGTGAGCTGCTCCCACCTGATGGCAGATGACTTTGTCTGGTTTATCATCTGGCCATAACAGTTCTTTTTTGAAATCTTTGTATGTTTCAATTCCCAGAATTACGCCGTTCTGCAGTACTCCAACCGAATCTGTCTCCATAACATGAAGTCCGCTTGCAGGTATTCCTGTATCCGGCCCCCAACGGCAAAGCTCGTGATGCTCAGTTGCGTTTTTTATGGTTCCTCCTAAAAAACGGTGTCCATTATCGGAGATTGATTTATCTGCCAAAAGAACAGCAGCAGCTCCGGAGCCGCCTGTAAGAGTTGCAATCGTTTTTTTAAAGACTTCCATGTTTTTTGTTTTAAGCAGCCGATCTATTGTAGTATCGACAATCTGACGGGCGGACTCACATGATACCACAAGACCCGCTTTGATATGTCCCAGCTCAATAGCATTGGCAATTTGAACCATTCCGGTAAGAATGCCAAGGCAGGCATTTGAAACATCATAAATCTGTGCTTTATTACCTATTCCAAGACCATGTGCTACTGCACAGGCTGTTGCCGGTTCCAGGTTGTCCCTGCAAACACCTCCGTAGATAAGCATGCCGATGGACATAGGTGAAATACCGGATGTTTCTATTGCCTTTTGAGCTGCTTTTATTGCACCTTCATACATTTTAAAATCTGGGTTCCAGAATCTGCGTTCCTCTATTCCGGTTATTGCTTCGAGTTGACCTTTTTGCAGATGAAGTTTTTTGTAAAGAGGCTCCAGCCGCATTTCCAGATCTTCCGATGTCACCACATTCGGGGCAAGTTCATAACCAAATGAGTTTATGTAAACTTTTGAGTAAAGCATAAGGGTTAGGTTCAGAATTCAGGGTTCAGGTTAAATTAAAGGTGTAAGATGAGTTTCTATACCTGACTAACCGTTTTAAGGCAAGTGGGAATAAAAATAAACAGCAATTCTAAGGAAATTGTCCTTATTTTACAGGCAAATATGGGATGTTTGCATGATGGTTACAGAGATTAATAGGTCTGTTCAACCCCCTAAAATAGTCATGTTTTTTGATTTTAGCTGAAAAAATTAGATATTTTAAGGGCAAAGAGAATCTCTAACCTATTGAATTTTAACTTATTTTTCCATAATGAGAATTGCTGGTTAGAGTTGACGTTCATGCTTTTATATTCTACAATGTAAAACATAAAAAAGTGGAGGTTTACCAATGAAAACAGCAGTTGTACAAGCACGGATTCCGGAAATATTGAAAAAAGATTTTGAGGCGGCTGCAGTTGCCCATGGCTGGAACCTAAGCCACGCCATTCGACAATTGATGAACCAATATGTGGCGCAAAAGAGATGATCCGCCGTCACCAGGAGACCTTAGAGGCTCTTGAAGACATTGTTTTAAATTTCGGTTTAACGTGACATATAGATAAGCTCAATTGAGCTTTGGCTCTATTGGAGTATTAGAAAGGAGATATAATAAAATTAATGACCAGCAAAATCATATTAAAGGATGCATTTAAATATAATAATATTGACCAGGATAAAATATTACCGCCGGAAGAAACAGTTAAACAGTTTAAGGAAAAACTTAAAAAAATTGACCTTGATATTTTGCAAGATACTGTAAGAATTGATAATGGAAGACTTGATATCCCTGTTTATTTCAGCATTTGCGGTAATGATGCATATGCTTTAACCGGAACAAGAAAACAGATGGGGAAAGGTGGTACTACACAGCAGGCTGAGGCGAGTGCCGTAATGGAGCTGGCAGAAAGATTCAGCTTGTTCAGCTTTCGCAATGATCCGGAAAATTTTCTATTCGAAAAATATCGCAACATAAAAGATAAAGCTATCCCGTTTAAAATGATTGCGCAATCCGTTAACGATGATTCCGACAATCTTGAAATCGCAGAAAAAATATTTGAGGATATTAATTTTAAATGGACAAAAGCATTCAATCTGACACAGAACAGAGAAATACTGATTCCATTTGACTGGTTTTTCACGATTAACGAGTTTAACGGTGCATGTGCCGGCAATTGTGTTGAAGAAGCAATTTCTCAGGGCATGTGCGAAGTTGTTGAAAGGCATGTATCATCAATAATAAGTCATAAAAAATTGAGGGTTCCTTCACTTAATGCGGATTCGATAACAGATCCCATGGTTGTTGAATTGAT
>DAOWEW010000234.1 GCA_030638305.1 Desulfobacteraceae bacterium | reverse complement strand
TTTTCCTTATGTATAAAGGACTTAGCAGTATTTTTTATTTGAGAACAGGTGGTTTTAGACTTGATTGATTATGCTGAAGTGGATCGGTGTGGTGGGAATAAAAACGATTGTTTTGGATGATTATTTTTTTCCATCTCCCTTAGACTATGCTCAGATTTCTGATGCACACGAAATTATGAGAATCTGCCATATAATGATTTCAAATAGTTAGGTTAGATAGAAATCATTTGCTGTGAACTCTGAAAGATATTGACCACGCGAGAAGCCAGCCGTTAGTGTTCACAATGGCTGGATAACAAAGAACAAAAAAATTAAAGCCAAAAACTGGGAAAGGTTTCGTAGCATTTTGGACACCCCACTCCTGGTATAGGTTATGACAGACACGTAAAGAGTATGGACGTTGAAGATAGCGCAGGGAGGCCAGTAAGTTCAGCAAAAAAGATCGGTACGGAAGTGGACATTAATTTTTACTACAGGATTGACAAATACGTTTTTTTTCGGTTTAATGGAGGGTATCTGTTTGCAGATGAAGGGATAGGAATTCCTGACTCAGACAACGCATGGAAAACTGAAACAAGTATCAGTATCGACTTCTAACTACCCCAATCTGCAAGGTTTTACACCAGGAAAATAGAGAAATAAAAGCTATGGGTACAGAATATTATATCTTAATTGCCGGTTACATTTTGGGATTTTACATGTCCTGGAACATAGGCGCTAATGATGTTGCCAACTCAATGGCTTCTGCTGTCGGCGCCAAGGCAATTACAATTCGTCAGGCAATATTTATTGCAGGAATTCTGAATATAACCGGAGCCGTATTTATCGGCTCCCATGTTACAAACACGATCCGTAAGGGCATTGTTTCTACCGATATTCTTGCTGATCCGCATATAGCTCTTATCGGCGCGTTTTCCGCTCTTCTGGCCGCTTCGCTGTGGATCAGCTTTGCTACCTGGAAATCCCTCCCTGTTTCCACAACCCATTCAATTGTAGGCGCTATGATCGGTTTTGGAATCATGGCAGGCGGATTTTCAGTAATCAATTTCGGCAAGCTTGGTGCTGTTGTTTTGAGCTGGGTTATTTCCCCTGTGTTCAGTCTTATAATTGCCTATTTAATGTTTAAACTTATTGTAAAAATAATACTTTCTAAAGTGGATTCATTTGCCCTGGCGCTAAAGTTATCGCCATTTTTTACAGGCGTAACTTGTTTTATTATTATTTTGTCATTTCTCTGTAAAACACCTTTGGGAAAGAACCTGGCAATCGGGACCCCTACAGCCCTGGTCATTGCATTTATACTGGCCTTTTTTTTAGGAATTGCAGGAAGAAAACTTTTAAGCCGCTTCATTAAAAAGAGCGAAAATGGAGCCGAGGAGATATTCAAGCGTATTCAGATCGGAACATCATGCTATGTTGCCCTGGCGCAAGGCGCAAATGATGTGGCTAATGCAATAGGCCCTCTTGCTTTAATCTATTTTCTGGTCAAAACAGGCAGTGTGGGCGACAAGGTGCCTGTGCCTGTCTTTCTGCTTCTTTTTGGAGGCATAGGTATTGCCTGCGGGATTGGCATGGCGGGTCACCGTGTCATGGATACTGTTGGCAAAAAAATTACCACGCTCAACAATACACGCGGTTTTTCCGTTGATTTTGCTGCTGCAACAACAGTGCTTATTGCTTCAAAAATGGGTCTTCCTGTTTCTACAACCCATGCCGCTGTTGGTGGTGTTCTGGGAGTAGGCCTTGCGCGCGGATTAGAAGCAGTCAACTTCAAAATAATATTTAACATTATGTTATACTGGATTTTAACTGTACCAGTTGCGGCTCTCACCAGTATGGCTATTTTTAAAATACTTCAACTTATTTTATAGGGGATATAGTTATGCGTATACCACTTTTGTCACTGTTTATAACCTCACCTTTTGATGGCCTCCAGGAACATGCAGAAAAGGTAAAAGAATGTGCATGGGCTTTTCAACAGGCTATAGAGTGCCATATTTCTGAGAAATGCAAAAGTTTTGAGGAATTCAGGCAGAATGTGATTAGAATTGAAAGAGACGCAGATAGCATTAAACGAAGTATTAGAGGACATCTGCCAAAGGGCACATTGATGCCGGTAGACAAGTTTCAGTTATTTAGATACTTGAGAGAACAAGATAGAGTTCTTGATGCAGTAGAGGATGCTCTGGACTGGTTATCATATAGAAGCGAACCGGGTATTCCAAAAGGACTTCAAAAAGAGTTTTTCCTTCTCGTAGATGCAACTATTGATCCTATCGAAGAATTGACTACTATGGTATCAGAGGCAAGAAAGTATTTTAAAACTTTTTCAGAAAAACAAAGAATGATTGTCAAGGATATTATCAGGAATCTTCGCCGGCAGGAGCATGAAGCAGATAAAATAGAAGCAATGATAAAGGAGAAGATATTTAATATGAATATTGATCCTGTTACAATATTTCATACTGTCAGGCTGGCTGAAATCATTGGCTCCATTGCTGATCATGCTGAAAATGCCGGTGATATGATGCGGGCCATGATAGCAAAATAAAATTATTCTTCAAAACCCTTTTCGATTGAAATGATACTTTTGTTTCGTATGCTTGAAAGCCATGCATCAAAAGTTTTAACCATTTTTTGATTAAGCAGTTTATCTTTTATCTTTTCTTTTTTTTCTTCCAATCCATTAAGTTCGGGTTCTTTTCTATCTTTGAATTTGATAATATAATATCCCTTTTTCCCTTTTATCGGGGCTTCAGGGAGCATATTTTTATTTGAAAGTTGTTTAAATGCCTCCTGAGAAATATTTTGTTCAGATCCAATATGTGGTACAGAGTCGTTCCGCTTAAAAAAACCGGTGGCAACTGTTGTTAAATTAAGCTTTTTGCATTCTGTATCCCATTTTGCATCTGAAAAGTCGTTATCTCTTAAAGCAATTAGAAATTCGTTTGCATCTTTACTTGCCTTTTCATCCTGCAATTGTTTGATTAAATCAATCCTGATTTTCTCCTCAACATCCTTTGGTTCAAGTATTTTTTCAGGTATTTTTTCGATGGGCTGGATAATGTAATATCCATCTTCAAAGTCCTGTATATTGCCGATTTCCATAAGTGAAAGATTAAATGCATATGATGCAAATGCCGAACGATTTTTTATTTTCGCATCTATTTTCGCATATATTTCTACAACAGCGCCCTTGTTTTTTGTAAAAAAGTCGGTGGTAATTATGTTAATGCCCCGGGCTTCTGCATTTTTTATCAAATCATCACCTTCAAAAGAAGCATCATAAACTGATTCGGCTTCTTCATAAGCCAGGTTCGTTGCTTTTTCTTTTACAAGTTTATTTTGTATGTTATCCTTTGCTTCTTTAAATGAAACAGTTTTTTCTTCATTTATTTTTTCAACCTTGATAATATGCCATCCATACTGAGTTCTGACTGGCTCGCTTATTTCACCGGTTTTCATTTGGAAAGCCTTTTCAGCAAATGGTTTTACCATTGCATCTTTTTTGAACTCTCCCAGATACCCGCCCCTGTCTTTACTCGGACATTCAGAGTACTGCTTGGCCAGTTTCGCAAAATCCATACCTTCCCTGGCCAGTTTAAGTATATCAAGAGTTGCTTTCCTTTTCTTTTCGACTGTTTCAGGATTGGAACTCTGGTCCGTTTTTATCAGAATATGTCGTGCTCCAACGGTTTTTTGAGTTTTAAACTTTTCCAGGTTGTTTTCATAATAATCCTGAATCTCTTCATTGGTTATCTCTACTCCTGAACTATATGCATCAGAATCAAAGCGCAGAAAACGTACTTTAATCATTGCATCAGCTTTATAAGATTCTTTATTTTTTTCAAAAAAGGAACTTATTTCATCAGGGGTTGGATCAATATCATCATATTTGCCCGGCTCAAAAAGTACAAAATCAACATTTACCGATGTATTTTCCCATTTGAACCATTCAATTGCTTCCTGTTCCGACACTTTAACATTGCTTAATATAAATGATCTTATTTTTTCAATAAGCACAGACTCTTTCTGAATAACTTCGAACTCTTCCGGAGTCAGTCTGTTTTGACTTAAGACGTTTTTGTAAATTCGGCTGTCAAAATTACCATCTGTTTGAAATGCTTTTATTTGTTTTATTGTATCTGCAAGCTCGTTATTTGTGACTCTTAAATTAAGCTTTGCAGCTTCCTGAAGCATCAGTTTTTTATCTATCAGCATATCTAATGCCTGGTTTTGTACATTAAGCATTTTTATCATATCGTCATCTAAATTATTACCTAAGCGCTGACGTAATCGTTCAATAACGTTGTTGTATGCTTCTTTATATTCTTTCGAAGTAATGGTTTCACCATTGACCAGGGCTACCCTGTCTTTCCGTTGTGCACGAAAACTTCCAACACCCCAGAAAACAAATACAAGAACAATTGCGCCTAATATTATTTTGATTAGCCAGCTAGAAGCATTTTGTCGTAAAAATCTGAGCATAAATTTTAACCTTTAGCCTTAGTGCCTTCAGGCTCTTAAATGATTAGTTTACCTGGTTTTTCATGCCGGTCCATTTTTGTTCCAACAGATCCGGAACAAAATGCACACAGATATTCATATTTATCACCTTCCTGAAGTATCAGGAGAAGGCGTTTCCTGACAGGGACTGAGCGTTTGCAACGAGAGCAATATAGTTCTGTTGCATCAAACTCTTTGAACATTTTTGTTTGATTTGTTCTCATGTTAACTGTTTCACATTGTTTTGTAAATGCATTAAAATCCATTCTCAAGTTTAGCACCCCTCCATGCAGCAAAAGCTTTAAAAGGGAAAAAAAGGTATAATCTAAGGAGAACCGGAAGTCAAAGAACTTTTTGAGTATGTGCAAAACAACGCTGTTAAATTTGAAGCATCTGAAATGGAAAAGGATATAGTTGCGAGGTTGATACTGATTGATTCAGGCGATAAGGAACGTGGACGAAAGAACTTCCCCAAATCTGTGCGCCTATCGCCTACTTGGGGACATTATTTCGTCCACGTTCAACTTGCTTTACAAACACCGGTCGCCACGGCCAACGGATTTCGGAGATAGATGACCGGCCGATCCCACACGGCACCAGAGATCGGCCGATCTTTGTTTTTATCCGCTACTTGACCTGGTAAATCACACTTGCGCCGCCGACAATCTCGCCGCGTTCATTCCGCTGTGCGACGTTTAGGGTATATCGTTCGCCGCTCTTTGCATCTTTCGGTATCTTCGTATGCAGTTCAATCGGATACAATTGACCTGGCTCCTTCTGTAAACGAATCACAGGAGAAAAATGACGGAACTCGACAAAACGCTTGTTGTTGCGCAGCAATACATCTCCTCCCTTCACGCTGATGTTCTCAAATTTTCTGTAGCGCGAAAGCGACAACTCTGATCCGCGTTCCAGAGTCAGCATGCCGCCAAGTCCTGCCAGTGGCGTTGCAAGACGCGTGCGATCCATAAACAGGAACGAGTCGTAATTTCTATGCATAATCTCCGGAATGATTCGTCCCTCTTCTTTTACGCGTGGCATCAATTTTGAGACCTTTGGAAAAACCAGCTTCTCTTCGTCAAGCGCTAAAAGGACATGCATGCGTTTCGGAAGATATCTCCGATCCACAACAAGTTCGACAACACGTTCAAGATTTTTCATATTTCCCAAAATGAACGGGAAGGCGACTGTAGCTCCTGCAACAACGTCAATTACTGATAGGTTCCGCTGTGCCAAGTTATTGCGCCGACGAATTAAATTACCCCCCATTAAAGACGCGCTGTCAAACGCATAATCGTTGTCTGCATCCACAGAAGCAAGAAGACAGGGATGCCAGGGATGAGTGTTTGTCCAGCCCCACAAGTCTTCGACTTGTGCTGCAGAAATACTGAACTTTGCAATAGCCGATCCGCCCGCAGCAATCGTAGGAAAGGCAGCTGTGATTGGTGTCGGGCTAACGTGCATCGAATCGACGAGTGTCCAGTCCGTTGGGTAAAGAAACTGGAGTCCTACATAGGGAGTTATTCTGGCGTTTACAATAACGTTGCGGGCTGCGAGCGGTCCATTGTTCGTTACGCGGACATAGAGGTAGTTCGTCTGCCCACGTTCAACGTCATCGGAAAGATTCGGATTGCCCGGGTTGAACACTCCGTCATCTACAGGACGAATAACAATATCAGATGAGGTCCAAAATTTGCCACCTGGGGGCGTCGACGGTTCGACCCCAGTGTCGCCGGGGTAATCTTTGGCCATAACTTCCGCAAAATCAAGTGCCCGAAGGACATTTATTCGGCCATAACCCATTTCATCATTCCACGTGCCATTCGCGTACCCGGAGGTTTCAGCGTAGGCGACTGTCCCGACTTTCTCGGCAGTACGCTCAATGATGTTCCGGACTTGCACATTCGTCAGTCCTGGATACTCGCTGAGCAGCAGAGCCGCCAGTCCGGCGACATGTGGGGTGGCCGCCGAGGTTCCGCCAAAAGTCAGAACGTAATTTCCAGCCGCACCGGAACCGGTGTTATAGCCATCGCTTCCTTGGCGGTCGGTTGTTGGAATGTGAACGCCGGGCGCAACGACCGACATCTCGGGGCCGAAGTTAGAACCCCACGTCTCACCGTCCGGGCTTGAGGGATCCTTTCTGTTGTCGATCTCATCGGAGGCACCGCATGCCATCACCAAAGGATTCGTAGCTGGGTAAGTAATTGAGCTGTTGTAGTTGTGCGTTGCCACGCACATAACGAGCCCGGCGTTATGTGCGTTTTGGATTGCGGGGTCGATGACCGTGTGATCCCAAGGATTCCAGCCGAAGCTCATGCTGATGACATCTGCGCCGTGGTTTGTGGCGTAGTTTATGCCAGCTGCAACTTCAGTATCCGACCACATGTCAAAGGCGAGCGGCATTATCTGACAGTCGCCGGCGACGCCAGATACGCCCTCACTGTTGTCATGTGACGCAGCAGCAATACCCGCGCACGCTGTACCGTGATCGCCGGTAGGGCTGCCATCTGGTGCCATAGTGCCAAGGTTGATACCAGAGGTAGAAAATTGTAGATCCGGATGTGTTAGGTCACACCCCGCATCAAGAACGCACACTACAACAGCGTTGTTTCCGGTCGAAATATCCCACCCTGTCAAACCTGGCCCACCGGCCTGGATTTGGGTCATATTCCATTGTTGGGCGAATAAGGGATCGTTGGGAATTGTCGCTGTCGGAATGACCATCGGCATATTTTCGAAGCGCACCTCCTGTATATTTTGCCGTTCTTTCTCCAGCAATTGATCCCGAATCTCGAATGCTGTGACTTGAAGCGGGTCACTGACCTTTACGTATAGAAACTTGCCCAGGTATTCAGACTTTTCAGCGACTTCTTTTAATCCGTATCGGTCAAGGAGCGCTGCAAAATTTTTCTTAGACTTGCTTGCCATACGAGTCGGCTTGATCAGCAATACATTAGGCAGTGGACACATAAAAGCTTTATAATCCTCCTCTTCGTCGAATATATATGCCGGTCCGATCCATTCCAATTTTTTTCCAAAAGTCTCTTGAATTCGATCAATTGCTTCTCCCGATAATGCCTCCGCAGTTGGGTTTCTCATCCAAAAGCGCAAATCACTATCATTTATTGCCTCCCTTTGACCCGGACCGACTGCAAGCCTTCCGCCACTATCTTCAGGAACCAAGCCAAGATTTGATGCCGCTGCGATCGCGGCTCCCCTTCCGGGTTGTTCTTTAAAGCCCAGCACAACACGACTTGGGTCAAGCGTCAGCATGACACCCCTGCTACTAACAATCTGCTTTGGATAACTTTTCATAGCCATGATAATTGACCTCCTTTTACGTTTACTGTTTCAGTTAATTGTGTTTTACAAACAATGTTTTATCTATCATTAAAGCTTGGGCAATTGCCTTTGAAATCACTTCCCTTCATCTTCAATTTTGATCCCTCCTTTTCGCATTTAATTTTTCTACCACTCTTTTTTCTTGAAACATATTCAAAGCAGATAGTGTGCCAGATTGCCAGGATTTGAAGATTTTCAATTATGAATGATTATAACTTTTTGAATTATTATCTAATTTTATTTGAATCAAGGTTCTATGGATGCATCATTGAATAAAGGAATGACTATATTTCTGTACAGTTTGGTAAGCATATACAAAAAGATGTTGTATATTTGGTTGATATAAGCGGGGAAGTGTGGGACATCAATTGACCACAATTACCCAAATCCTTTATAATCAGGATAATTAAAGTGCAGGATAAAAATCTAACTATTATAACAACCCATGTTAATGCTGACTTTGATGCGCTGGCGTCCATGCTTGCAGCCCAAAAGCTGTATGCCGGCTCTCTTATTGTTTTTCCGGGTTCTCATGAGAAAAATTTAAGAAATTTCTTTATTAAATCAATGGTGTATCTCTTTAACATGGCGGATGTTAAAGAGATAGTTTTTTCAAACGTCAAGAGACTTGTGCTGGTTGATACAAGGCAGCCGAACCGTATTGGAAAACTTTCATCTCTCCTTAAAAGATCTGATTTAGAGATACATATATATGATCACCATCCGGATATGGAAAATGATATAAAGGGGCATTACGAGGTTATCAGACCAACAGGCGCGGCAGTATCAATACTGACCGGACTCCTGAAAGAGAAAGGGATCAGCATTTCTTCTGATGAGGCGACTATTATGTGCCTTGGCATATATGAAGATACAGGCTCTTTTAATTTTTCTTCCACAACGGAAGAAGATTTCATGGCGGCTGCTTATCTTCTTTCAAAAGGGGCGAATTTAAATATTATTTCAAACTTGCTTGAAAGAGAGATAAACTCGGAGCAGGTCGGGCTTTTAAATGATATGATTCAGGCAGCAACCTTTTACAATATTAATGGTATCGAAGTAGTAGTTACCAGCATATCAACTGATAATTACGTATCTGATTTTGCTTTCCTTGTGCATAAAATGATTCAGATGGAAAATCACAACGCTATTTTTGCACTCGCTCTCATGGGAGAAAAGATTTATGTTGTGGCAAGGAGCAGAATTAATGAGGTTGATGTTGGAGCGGTAGTAACTTTGCTTGGCGGAGGAGGGCATGCTTTTGCGGCTGCTGCGACCATCAAGGATATGACGCTGGCTCAGACTGAACATAAGCTGCTTGAAAGCCTGTATAAAACAGTCAAGCCCAAAAGGCTTGCAACTGACCTCATGTCGTCGCCGCCAATCATGATAGGGCCGGATGTTACATGCAGGGATGCCAATAACGCACTTACCCGTTACAATATTAATGCACTGCTTGTTGTAGAAAAAGCAGCGGATAAGGATGAACTCCTGGGATGTATAACGCGGCAGGTTATTGAGAAGGCGATTTACCACAGGCTGGGTGACATTCCGGTTAAGGAATACATGAGTTCAGAGCCGGCAACTGTTGCGCCGGATGCAGATATTTTCGAAATTCAGCAAAAAATAATCGACAGCAAGCAGAGAATCCTGCCTGTCATTGATAACGATAAATTAACAGGCGTTATTACACGTACCGATCTTCTTAACATTCTGGTAAGGCAGTCTCAACATACCACTGCGAACTTGCCCGACCCTTTAAGAGAGCCTGTTCAGGCCAGGACCAGAAACGTTGTAAACTTTATGAATGAGCGCCTGCAAAAGCGTATTCTTGGTATTTTACGAGACATTGGCAGGGTCGCCGCAGAAATTGATTGCAGAGCTTATGTTGTAGGAGGTTTTGTTCGTGATCTGTTTCTCTACAGATCAAATGAAGATATTGATATTGTTATAGAAGGAGACGGTATAGCATTTGCAAAAAGATATGCAAAAAAAGTGGGAGCCCGCATTAATACATATAAAAAATTCGGAACAGCAGTTATAATATTCCCTGACGGTTTTAAAATTGACGTTGCCTCAGCCCGGATGGAATATTACAAATTTCCGGCAGCGCTTCCGATAGTTGAGATGAGCTCTATCAGACTGGACCTTTTCCGGAGGGATTTCACTATAAATACCCTGGCAATTCAGTTGACTCCTGATAAATTCGGCATCCTGATAGATTTTTTTGCTGCACGGAAAGATATTAAAGAAAAGGCGATAAGGGTGCTGCATAATTTAAGCTTTGTTGAAGATCCTACACGTGTATTTCGTGCCATAAGATTTGAGCAGCGTTTTGGTTTTTCTATTGGCAAACTTACTTCAAGGCTGATTAAAAATGCAGTCAAAATGAATTTTTTCAAGCGCCTCAGAGGAAAGAGAGTATTTGCAGAGCTTCGCCAGATACTTGAAGAAGAAAATCCCGCATCCGCAATCATAAGGCTTAATGATTATGGTTTGCTTGGCGTTATTCATCCTGAGATAGAACTTGATAAAAAACTTATTGAACTTTTTAATTCTGCAAAAAAAGTATTATCCTGGTATGATTTGCTTTTTATCGAAGAATCCTATAAGAAATGGATCGTTTATTTTCTGGTACTTATAAAGAGTTGCAATAAAAAAATATCAGGCAGAATTTGCACCAGGTTTGAAATAACGCTTAAACTGAAAAAAGTTTTCTGCAATGAACGTTTTGCGGCAGATAAATGTCTTTTGTGGCTTGAACTGAATCTGCCCGTTAAAAACAGTATCCTGCATAAACAGCTTTCAGTGTTTAAAACCGAGCTTATCCTTTATATGATGGCGGCTACCAAACTGAAATCGGTAAAGAAAGCTATCTCTTATTACTTTACCAGGCTGAGATACACGGATATTTTGATAACCGGTAATGACCTCAAAGCAATGGGGCTTGAGTCCGGGCCCATTTACCGGGAAATAATGCAGGCTGTCCTTGATGCAAGATTAAACGGCAAGCTCAAAACATTAAATGACGAGATAACTTACGTAAAAAAATATGTTTCAAAATTTTGATTTAATTCAACTGATTTCGATGCTAATTCCTCTTTTGTTTGCAGTAACCATTCATGAAGCTGCTCACGGTTATGTTGCATATAAAATGGGAGACAATACAGCCATGCTGGCCGGAAGACTTACCCTGAATCCGATAAAACATCTTGATTTTATTGGTTCATTCCTTCTGCCCTTAATTCTGAAACTTACAGGCTCACCTATTATTTTCGGTTACGCCAAACCCGTGCCTGTAAATTTTGCCAATCTTCGGGATTATCGCAAAGGGATTATTTATGTATCTTCTGCCGGTGTTCTGGCAAATTTTGCCTGCGCTTTTATTTCAGGAATGTTGTTTCAGCTTTTGCTCAGCATAGAATCGTTATGGTATCATTCAACTGCTGAGCCCATTATTTCGATTTTACTCCTTATTCTCGGTTACAGCGTTATCATTAATTGTGTACTTGCGGTTTTTAACCTGATACCTGTGCCGCCGTTAGATGGAAGTAAGATATTTGCCATGTTTCTGCCTTTGAATTTAAGGCGGCAATATATGCGCTTAGAACGTTTCGGCATGGTAATTATATTTTTTTTTCTTATGACAGGTTTTTTTAATAAAATTGTTTCTTTTTTTATAAACCCCATGATCAATTTTTTGATGGGGAAATGAAGGGCAGGGGTCGGAGATCTTAAATGAACCAAAAAAAACGTATTTTGAGCGGAATGCGGCCAACGGGGCCGCTTCACCTCGGTAATCTGCACGGCGCTCTCTTGAACTGGCTTGAATTGCAGGAGCAATACGATTGTTTTTTCTTCATTGCAGACTGGCATGCATTAACCAGTGACTATGAGGACACAAGTTCTATTGCTGCCAATGTGAGAAACATGATGATAGACTGGCTGAGTGTCGGATTGTCTCCGGAAAAATGCACCATGTTTGTCCAGTCGCATATAAAAGAACACGCAGAGCTGTTTCTTATTCTTTCCATGATAACTCCGGTGCCGTGGCTTGAGCGCAACCCAACGTACAAGGATCAGATTGTGCAGTTGAGCAACAAAGATCTGTCCACCTTTGGTTTCCTGGGATATCCGGTGCTGCAGGCAGCAGATATTATAATGTACAAGGCATTTGGAGTGCCGGTTGGAGTTGACCAGGTTCCACATGTTGAAATTACGCGGGAAATCACCCGGCGTTTCAACTATTTATACGGGAACATCTTTCCGGAGCCGCAAGCCATTTTAACCAAAACGCCTAAAATACTGGGTCTTGATCGCCGAAAAATGAGCAAGAGCTATAATAATGCTATTTATCTATTTGAAAAGTCTGATGATATAAGCTCCAAGGTATCAAAAATGATTACCGACCCTCAGCGGGCAAGAAAAAATGATCCCGGCAATCCTGATGTATGCAATGTTTTTGAATTTCACAAGCTATACAGCGACAAAGAGACAATGGATACAGTAAATAAAGAATGCCGTTCTGCCGCTATAGGCTGTGTTGAATGCAAGAAAATAATGGCCAAAAATCTCATCAGGGCACTTGAACCTGTTCGCGAAAAAAGAACTTATTATGAGGGAAAACCGGAACTTCTTGACGAAATTATTGCGGCAGGAAGCAACAAGGCAGAAAAAATTGCGCGGCAAACCATGGAAGAGGTGAGGTCGGCAGTTAAGGTATAAATAGACCAAATGAGTTGGACTGCCAAATGAGTTGGACTGTAAGATTAAGCAAAAAATTGCATAGGCGAATTGAGAAATTGCCTCCAAGTCCCAGGAAAAAGTATGCCGGAACGCATGAGGGAATCAATTACAACAAACTTTGCTGATGTTTGTATCCGTGTACCCAAAGCAGAAGTAAATCGGGTCAGATCTGCATTCAGCCAATTTCTGGATCTGGCTGGTGTTCAGTACAGTATCCCGGATAATGATGATGAAGGCATGGTAACATGGGAAGAAGCTTTCCCTGAACTTGGAGCTGGAAGTGTCCTCCAGGGAGCCAGAGATCGTGAAGAACTGACTCAGGCTGAATTAGCGGAAAAAATTGGAGTAAAGCCTCATCATATTTCTGAAATGGAGAATGGTAAACGGACCATAGGAAAAGATATGGCCAAACGATTAGCCAAGGCTCTTAATACAGGGTACAAGGTATTCTTATGAAGGTAATATCAGAAATTTGAAAACTCATTATGAGATTAACTTGGTGTGGCGGGCGCTTAAATTTAAGAACGGCTGAAACTCACGCATAAGTGAGTGTAAAGAAAGAACTGGTGCAATCCTTTTATAAAAAACCTGCCAAAGCAGGCATTATACGATTTATAGAAAATTTTATTCTGCCATCGTTCTTTCTTAACGCTCACTAATACGCTCAAACAGTCAGCCATTTTAAATTTAAGCGCCCGCC
>DAOWEW010000031.1 GCA_030638305.1 Desulfobacteraceae bacterium | reverse complement strand
TTTGCCCGATCTAAAATCACAAAAATCTTGAAATAGCTCGCTATTCCTTCGACTTTTGTGCCTATTTTAAATCGGGTAGATCGAACAAACCTGACCTAAATCTGTGCGCCTACTTGCGGAAGTTAATTCGTCCACGTTCCTTATTGCAAGATATATTATATTTTAAACAGGTTAAATATATATTATGACAAATCTTCTTAACTCAGATTCAGGCTCTGAATCTATAAGCAATTCAAAGAAAACAGTATGCCGAAACAAAATTGCACCGGATGCAGATTGCACGGATTGTCAGGATGTGCTTTCACGGCCACGTTTTAGCCTTCGGGCACATATGTTGATAGTGTTTATTCTTTTATCTTCTTTGTCGATGGCGCTTGTTATTGGTTCAGTCATAGCCATAAATCATATACAAAAAAAAATTCACTTTTTTCAAGTCTCTGAAAAATATCTTTTTGATATTGCGCAAGCCAGAAGGTGGGAAAAAAACTATTTTCTGTATGGCACAAATCTCGAAAATGCAGTTCAAAGTGCTAATAATGCAGGAATTATTTTATCCGAGAACTTGAAAAATGTCACAATTATTTTATCACCGGAAAAGACAGCAACTATAATGCAACATCTTGACAAATACAGGGAGCTTTTGCAAGAATTGACTGTTTTGGAAAAAAATCAAATTGATAATATTGAGATAAAACACGAGATAGAAACTTCCTTGCGGGAACATGGCGCTGAGATGGTTAAAGTAGCGGCGGCTTTAGTTCATAATGAGCAACAGTCTATGGATGCCATGCTTAACCTCATTAAAAAGATTCCTGTTTACGCTCTTGCAGTTGTTTTGTTAGTAACAACTTTTTTAGTATGTTTTTTTGTAAAACGATTGATAAAGCCACTTAATCTACTTGTTGAAAGCACACAAAAAATAGCAAAAGGAAATTTTTCTCCAATTCCTCCAATGTGTAAATATCGTGGTGAATTCACAACTGTGGAGCTCGCTATCAACCAAATGATTAAAGAGCTTAAATCACGTGAAGTTGCGATGATCGAATCGCATAAGCTTAGAGCAATCGGAACTTTAACAGCCGGTGTGGCGCACGAATTGAACAATCCTTTAAACAATATAATGCTCACAGCACATGCCATGCTTGAGGATCACAGTGATTTATCTGAAGATGAGCTGCTTGAAATGATAAATGATATCATTAACGAAGCAGACAGATCACGAAAGATAATTCGCAATCTGCTGGATTTTGCAAGAGAAGGCGAATCTGTTTCCGAACCTATTGACCTTGGTGTGTTAGTTAACGAAACAATTAAATTAGCACAGAATCAGATTAAAGTATCAGGAGCGAAAATAGAAACTCAAATTCAGTCACACCTGCCAAGGATTCGTGGGGACAAACAGCAATTAAAGCAGGTCTTTTTGAATCTGATTATGAACGCTCTGGATGCTGTCAAAAAAGATGGAAATATTAAAATAAACCTTGCACAAGCTGAGGCTCCAGGATTTCTGTCTGTTCAGGTAGAAGATAATGGATGTGGGATACCAGCCTATATTGTACCCAATATATTTGATCCGTTTTTTACCACAAAAGGACCGGGACGAGGCACCGGACTTGGTCTTTCTGTTTCCCATGGAATAGTTACAATGCACGGTGGACAGATAAGTATTGAAACCGAAGAAGGAAAATATTCCAGGTTTACTGTTCTTCTTCCTTTTTTACATGTTCCTGCAGATTTAAAAAAAGCATAAGGAAGGAAATTTGTCGTTGAAAAAAGACGATAAAAACATATTGATACGTATTGCGATTATTGACGATGAGCCTTTGGTTCTGCGAAATTTGCAGAGAAAAATTGGTAAAAGCGGCTACCGTGTTGAAACGTTTACAGATCCTTTTAAAGCACTCAATCGGATGGAAATTGAGCCGTTCGACATTGTTTTTACCGATTTGCACATGCCGAAAATGGACGGCATGACGGTTTTAAAAAAAATCAAGGAAAATTATCATAGAACGGAAGTTATAATTATTACAGGCTATGCATCCATAAACAATGCTGTTGAAGCAGTTCAACAAGGTGCTTTTTATTACATTGAAAAGCCTTTTACACCCGAACAGGTTATGCTGATATTAAGCCGTGCTGTTGATAAGGTATGTTTGCTCAACGAAAACAAACGTCTTAAAGAGGATCTTTTAAAAAAAGATAATGTGCGAAAAATTATTGGCGTCAGTTCTCCTGTTCGTGAATTGATTAAAATTATTCACAAAGTTTCCAGGGTAAACTGTAATGTTCTTATTCAGGGAGAAAGCGGAACCGGCAAAGAGTTGACTGCAATGGCCATACATTTTGGCAGCCCCAGAAAAGACAAACCATATATCAGTTTTAATTGCGGCAGTTTTACAGAAGAGTTGATAGCCAATGAACTTTTTGGACATGAAAAAGGAGCTTTTACAGGCGCAGAAAACATTAAGGTTGGTTTGCTTGAGACTGCTCAGGGAGGGACGGTTTTTCTTGATGAAATAGGAGAAATGCCTCTTTCCATGCAGGTAAAACTTCTCAGGGTAATTCAGGAAAAAAAATTGCTGAGAGTGGGAGGATCTGATCCTGTTGATCTGGATATCAGGGTGATATCTGCCTCAAATAAAAATCTGGAAAACGAGATCAAGGCAGGACAATTTAGAGAAGATCTTTATTTTCGTCTTAAAGTAGTCAAAATCCGTGTTCCTTCACTCAGGGAAAGAAAAGAAGATATATCTCTTTTAATAAAGCATTTTGTAAATAAATATAATCTGCTCTACAATAAAAAAATCAAGGGATTCTCAAAACAAGCCATAGAAGTCTTGATGAAATATTCTTTTCCTGGAAATATTAGAGAGCTTGAGCACATAGTCTCCAGCGCTGTTGCTCTTGGAGAAGAAGTATGGATTGATGAAAATGAACTTCCGGAGGATCTTGACCGCCTGATAGTTGAGACTGTTGAAAACAAAGACTTGCTTTCTCTTTATGAAGAAGAGAAATCTCATATAATCAGGGTGCTTGAGGCTACAAATTATAGCAAGGTACGAGCTGCAAAAATTCTTGCTATTCCAAGAACAACTTTGTGGAGAAAGATCAAAAAATACGGAATCATGGAATCTTTGGGATAAGGAAAAAAATTGCAGGGCCAGATATGGCCCTGCAATTAAAAATTATATGTTAATTGATTGATTTAATGCCCCAGCTTCAGTCCCCATCCTTCAAACATGAAAAGAATGGCAAAACCATACCACAGCGTGTAACACACATAGAAAACCAGAGAAAATATAACAATTCCCATTCTGTCAGTGATTTTTTGGGGCTCAATTGTGTAGTAGTTGTAGGAAGTTTCAATAACCTTTTTTACAACCGATGCAACTGTTTTGGCTTCTGTGAACAGTTTCTGCTTTTTTAAATCCTTGTCTGCGGCCTTAAGCGCGGTCCACCAGTTATAAAGAACCTGTTTCTCATTGTAACCGTATTTGCCTGAGACTGTTGTTCCGTCATTATTATACATGCTTTCCGAATCTGTCAGAGAGGCCGCAAGCATATTGCCAAGATCGCCAGCTACAGTTAACTGGGCTCCTGACACTTCTGCTGTTGCTCCAGCCACTGTAAACAGAAGCGCTGTTTGTTGAGCCTGCTGTTCGTCTTTCATTTGCAGGGTTACGGTTACAGCATTTCCCATAAATGTGTCTGTTTCTGCTTTTACTTTTGGTATATAGTTGGCTGAACCTTTTGATATGGAATTATACAGATCATCCAGATATTCCATGCCGTTCTGGCCGTTAAAAACAGGTGAAAATATTATAAACAAGATAACAAAAAAAACCACCAATAATCCAAACCCACTGTAAAATTCTTTTTTATGAGCAATCATGATTACACCTCCTCTCCCTTAAGTTTTGGAATGTTGGTCAGAAATGTTCCAATTACCCAGACTGAAAATGCGCCGATTACAATGAAGAATGCCCACACACCTATACTTTCAAGAAAGCTGGCGGTTCCCGGAGCAATTTTAATGATATCCATAGCTCCCAGTTTAGCCGGCAAAGCAAAGATACGATTAACAAAACCAGCCATAACTGCCATTGCATAAAAGCCACGGATTGTGATGCCCGGAACGACTTTTGTTACCAATGCACCGATCTGAATGCCAAGCAGTGATCCAAGAAGCATACCCATTGCAAGTGTATAAAAAATAAAGCCGTAAATAGCATACTGGCTTATTGAGGCATAACCTGCCGTAAATACGATCTGGAAAATATCAGTTCCAACCGTGGTCATTGATGAAACGCCAAGAACATAGACGAATATGGGAAAAGTCAGAAAGCCGCCGCCAACACCCATAATACCGGCAGCCAGTCCGACGAGCGCGCCACTGAGCACTAAAAATACCCATGAAATGCTTCTGCCCCCAGGTACAAGATCAAAATCAAATTTGACCAAAGGTGGTATTTTAACAGCCTGGAGTTTTGCAGGCAGACCGCCCATTTCAGCGCCCTCGCTTTTTCCGCCATGTGCACCCTCATCAGCCGCACCAGGAGCCTTTCTGGCCTTAAGAAAATCTATCAAAGAATAAAAACCGAGAAAACCCAGCATAAGTGAATAAACAGTTGTGATAAAGGCATCACTCAAAACAGGGTTAATCTCGTAAAGTACGCGGTTAAGAACACCACCGGCCGTAGCTCCTATGATAGCGCCTATAAGAAAAACTATGGCCAAAGGTACTGAAACGTTTCCTAACTTCCTGTGAATTACGCTTCCCATTATTGCCTTGGCAAAGATATGAAAAAGGTCAGTTCCAACAGCCAGAATACCCTTGATCCCTGCACTCATAAGAGCAGGTGCAATGATAAAACCACCGCCGGCACCGATACAACCGGTAATAAGGCCAGCGCCCATTCCGATAAGGATTGATACAATAAAAATACCTGTACTGTAAAAAGCCGGGCTGTAGGCTTTTTTGCCTCCAAGCAGTTCGGGAAGAGCGCCGCCGATCTGATCGGCAAATGCAATGCTTCCCAATATAGCAGGGATAGTAAGCAAGCCTATTATAATAAGCCGTTTTTTGTCACCAAGTATTGTATTGGAAACATCAAGCTCCCATTTTGCATGGGCTCTTGCGCCCATCATCATAAAACTGCCCAAATGTTTAAAGAAATTCATAATAATATTTCTCCTTTTCCTCTAATTTTATAATTATGTTCAATATCTATCAGTTTACTTTAAAGTTAAGTCCCTCCCTTCTTTTAAATTAGCGCCCTTCAGGCGAGCTCTTAGCTGATAGTTTTTAGCTTAACAGCTACGAACAGTTCGTTATGTACTGATAGTTTCTAACCCATTAATAAGATTGACTAAAAAATGGAAATCCCTATACTATTAAATTAAATAATTTTCACGTTCCTTATTGCTCTATTATAATTTTACGTCCATGCCTGATAATAATTTTTGCTGCCTTTTTTTTCAGGTTGTCTTCTAATCCAATGACTTTAAGCGCATCTTCAAGCTTTATCATGCCAAGGATTTTATCCTTACTTGTCACGGCAATGCGGTTGAGATCGTTTTTAAGCATGACTTCAATTGCATCTGTAATCTTGTCCTCTACAAAAACAGATGGCCTTATAGAAAGATTTTCATCCATGAGGAGAGTAATATCTTTAACCTTGAGCTTTTCCATTATATTCCTTAGTTTAAAAGGTTCTCCTCTTTCTAATAGTTAATTCGTCCACGTTCCTTAGTTAGAAACAAATTATTTATTACAGCAATACAGGTGCCATAAAATCAGTCGGCAGAAATCAAATCTTAATTACTTGTAATAATTATTAATTACTTATTAATTTTAATAATGATGTTTGGATTTTCAATTTTTTGTAAACTATCAGGTTACAGTAATTGGTGTGCATAAATGAGGATATGACAAATAGATTGTGGAATATCAACAGGTTGAAAGGGTGAAACATTTAGGTTACATCTGGATATTACTATCCTGCCCCTATATTTTTATTTTGGCCATCAAAACACTTTGACCACTGTATCTGAGCGCCAAAGCTGCGAAGTTATTTTACTAAATCAAGCCAGCGTTCAATGGTTTCTTTAAGAGTTTTTGGAGTTATGGGTTTGGATATATAATCATCCATTCCCGCATTAATACACTTTTCGCGGTCACCTTTCATAGCGTTGGCGGTCATTGCTATTATGAATATTTTATTATTCATAACCTTTGAGCTTGAATTGCGGATTGCTTTTGTTGCTTCATAGCCGTCCATCACCGGCATTTGGCAATCCATAAGTACTAAATCATATGAGGCCAGTTTTAGGGAGTGCAAAGCTTCCTGCCCATTGGCCACCGCATTTACCCTATATCCGTATTTTTCTAAAATTTTTATGGCTATTTTTTGATTTACAATATTATCTTCCACCACCAGAATACGTCTTTTTTTATTTCTATTTTCCGCCACTACATGTTTGGTAATTATTTGCTTTTCTTTTTGAGCAATAGATCTCAGTTTTGGATTTAAAATAGTTAAAATACAATCATGCAAATGTGACTGCTTAACCGGTTTGGTTAAATAGGCGTCGAATCCTGATTCCTGAAATCTGACGGCGTCGCCTTGAGTGCCTAATGAAGTTAGCATCACCAGTAAAGTATTTTTAAGCAGTTTTTTCCCTTTTATTGTGCGGCCTAAAGTTTCTCCGTCTATTTCAGGCAGTTGCATATCTAATATTGCTATATCGTATGGGATTTTCTGAAGAATTCCCTCTTCCAAAAGCTCAAGCGCCTGTTTTGCCGAAGCGGCTTCAGAGCTTCGACACCCCCAATTTTTTAATAAAATCGACAACCATTTACGATTTGTAGCATTATCATCCACTATCAAAATGTTTTTATCTGTGATATCCATCTTGTTGATTTCAGGCCTGTTGATTTTAGGCAATGACTTTTGCTGAGATTGTTTTTCGAAAACAACCGTAAACCAGAATGTTGAGCCTTGCCCTTCAATGCTGTTTACTCCAATTGAGCCGCCCATCATTTCCGTTAGTTGTTTAGATATGGCAAGACCAAGGCCTGTTCCCCCAAATTTTCGGGTTGTGGAAGTGTCGGCCTGCGTGAACGATTCAAATATATTGTTTTGTTGATTTTCAGCGATGCTAATGCCGGTATCTTTTATTGAAAAACGTAACGTAACCTTATTACCTTTTTCGGACAGATTGGTTATATGGATTACTATTTCGCCTTTTGCGGTAAACTTAATAGCATTCCCCACCAGATTATTAATAATCTGTCTCAGCCTGCTTGGATCGCCACGCAGTAATAATGGCACATCAGTATCAATGATACTAACATAATCCAAACCTTTTTTATGTGCTCGCATAGCTAAAGGGTCATTTAAATCTTCAATTGTTGTTTTTAAATCAAAGTATAAAATTTCCAGATCTAATTTACCGGCGTCAATTTTTGAAAAGTCTAAAATATCATTGATAAGATAGAGTAAGGCATTGGCACTGTTTCGCACAATTTCCGCATATTCCAGTTGTTCTTGATCCAGATTGGTATCAAGCAGCAGGCCGGTCATCCCGATAACGCCATTCATAGGGGTACGGATTTCGTGGCTCATGTTGGCGAGAAACTCGCTTTTAGCTTTATTAGCTGCTTCTGCTACTTTCAAAGCATGAGTTCGGGACGCAATTTTTTTCTGAAGGGCGATATTCCTTTCGAAGATAGAAAAGGAATTCCCGGCCGAGCGAATATTCTTTTTAACTTGTTCTTTTAATACCTTATTTGTTTTTTTTTGCTTTTCGAGCTGTTTTTCTAATTCAATTACTTTTATTTGCAGTTCCTTTATTTCAGACACAATTAAAACCTCTTTTTTTTATAAAATCCAAGTGCCTTGTCAACTTTAAATTAGCGCACCGAAGGCGTACCACAACTTTAGGCATTTTAGGCACTTTAATATACTTTAGGCACTTTTTA
>DAOWEW010000157.1 GCA_030638305.1 Desulfobacteraceae bacterium | reverse complement strand
ATGTTCGATAAAACATTAATCAGCATAACTGAAAAAATTATCACATATCCGGGCTACTCTATTTCTTGTGAAGATGCCTGCGAGCTCGCTCTTGCCCGGAATAATACACTTGATTTGATAATGTGCGCCAATAAGATCCGGAACAGGTTTAAAAAAAATAATGTGTTCACATGTTCCATTATTAATGCCAGGTCAGGTCGTTGTTCAGAGGACTGTGCCTTTTGTGCTCAGTCGGCTTTTCATAAAACCGGAATTGAAACTTATCCATTATTAGACACAGAGAAAATGGTAAACTATTCCCTGCTAATGGAAGAAGCCGGCGCAACAAAATATTCAATGGTAACAAGCGGTCATTCGCTTTCCGGCATAGAGATTGATTCTGTTGGACATTCGGCGGAAGAAATAAACAGGAAAACTGATCTCTCAGTTTGCGCATCATTGGGACAGCTCACTGACACCATGGCAATAAAGCTCAAAGAAAAAGGAGTGACCACATATCATCACAATCTGGAAACAGCGAGAAGTTATTTTGATCAGATATGTACTACACATGAGTATGATGAAGATATTCAGACAATCAAAATAGCAAAATCGGCAGAACTGAAGGTTTGCAGCGGAGGAATTCTTGGACTGGGCGAGACATGGGCACAGCGTGTGGAGCTGGCTTTTACGCTTAAAGAACTGGATGTGGATTCAATACCAATAAATTTTTTAAATCCAATCCCAGGCACAAGAATGGAAAACAGATCTTTGCTTCCACCAATGGAAGCGCTCAAATGTATAGCTCTTTTCAGATTTATAAATCCTGACAAAAGCATAACTATATGCGGCGGCAGGGAACGAACTCTTGGTGATTTTCAGTCATGGATTTTTATGGCTGGTGCTAACGGAATTATGATAGGCAATTATCTTACTACAAAGGGAAGAAGCACAGCCATGGATATGGATATGATTAAACAACTGGGGCTGAATATTTGCTAAGGTATTACTTTAAGGTATTACACCCGTAGCTCAATGTTACGTAATGCTGAGATGTTACGATATTTGTATTGGAGTATAAATTGAAAATAATTGAAGAGCGGAACAAGCAGTTGGAAATTGATGACGGGAAATATATCTGGCATCCGTTCACGCAGATGCAGGATTATGTAAAAGAAGAATCCATTATAATGGAAAAAGGATCCGGATGTATCTTAACTGATATCCATGGAAATGAATATATTGATGGGGTTTCTTCTTTATGGACGAATGTTCATGGACACAGAAAAAAAGAGCTGGATGTTGCCGTTAAAGAGCAATTAGACAAAATAGCGCATTCAACCTTGCTGGGGCTTTCCAATGTTCCTGCTATCAGATATGCAAAAAAAATTGTCGGGATTGCGCCCAAAGGTTTAACAAGAGTATTTTACTCAGATAGTGGTTCAACTGCTGTTGAAATAGCACTTAAGATAGCCTTTCAATATCAGCAACAGGCTCGGGATGGAAATCCAAAAAAGAAAAAATTCATATCCCTGCACAACTCTTATCATGGGGATACCATTGGTTCTGTGAGCATTGGAGGCATTGATCTGTTTCATTCAGTGTATAAACATCTTCTCTTTGAATCAATAAAAGCCGAGTCTCCCTATTGTTACCGGTGTGCATTCGGCAAATCCCGGCCAGGGTGCAGCCTTGAATGCTTAAGCAGGTTGGAAGAAATTATGAATGCCCATGCACATGAAGTAACGGCAATGGTAATTGAGCCTCTGGTCCAGGGAGCATCGGGTATGCTGCTGCAACCTCCAGGCTATTTGAAAAAAGTCAGAGAACTCTGCGACAGGCACAACATATTTATGATAGCAGATGAGGTTGCTGTTGGATTCGGAAAGACAGGAAAAATGTTTGCCTGTGAGCATGAAAATGTCGCGCCGGACATCATGACCCTTGCCAAAGGCATTTCAGGAGGATATCTGCCGCTTGCAGCTACTCTGACAACTGAAAAAATTTATACAGGATTTTTGGGATAATATGAAGAGCTCAAAACATTTTTTCATGGCCACACATATACCGGAAATCCTTTGGCCTGGGCGGCAGCAATAGCAAATCTTGAAGTTTTTGAAGAAGAAAAAATGTTGGATAAACTTCAGACGAAAATTGAGCATTTCAAACAAAGGCTACAATCATTCACAGCCTTAGACAATGTGGGAGATGTTCGTCAATGCGGGATTATGGTTGGCATAGAGCTAATAGCTGATAAAGATACAAAAGAGTGTTTTCCTTCAGGAGCAAGGATCGGACACAGGGTAATAAAAGAAGCACGTAATCACGGCCTTATAATAAGACCTCTTGGTGATGTTATTGTTCTTATGCCTCCTCTCAGCATTTCAATTGATGAACTCGACAGGCTTTGCGACATAACATATGAATCTATTCGGGCTGTTACTGAAAGATCTAATATAAGGCACTGATACACAATGGGGATATGAATATTAAAGGCACATTTTATTTTGATCCATCTGACAGAATTTATGCGGAGCATTTCCCTGGCAAACCTGTTGTTCCCGGGAGTCTTATAATTCATGCTTTTCTGAAAGCATTGCAAGAAGAAAAGGTTAATAACGTACAATATATAATAGAGAATTTTAGGTTTAGAGAATTTGTTTCTCCGGGAGAATATCCTTTTAATATCGAAATTGATCATAACTGCATGAAATGCAGGCTTTTTCAAAGCAGTTCAGACATGCTGAAACCAATTGTAACAGGAATAATCAGAAAATGAAATTTTCAGGCAATCAAGCCCTTATTCTGGGTGGCAGTTGTGATCTCGCTATTAGTCTTGCCCAGTGTATGATTAAAGCAGGTCTGTTTCCGATATTGACGTACAGAAGCAAAAAAGGGCTGGAGTATATATTAAAAAGCTTGAAGGCTTATAGAAAAGAATACAGCGTCTTTTTACTTGAATTCGGCAATAGCGATTCAATAAATTCTTTTTTTTGCCAAACAGGTGATCACATTGATCACATTGATTACATGATAGATTTTGTACATGGAAATTTTGAAAGTCTTATTGCCTCTGCTGATGTGGACAGAATTTACAGTTATTTTGCTGAAAATGTTTCCTTTCGAGCAGAAATCGTAAAAAAAGTTGCAAGGATAATGATGAAAAACAAAAGAGGCCGTCTTATTTATATTTCTTCAGCAGCAACAGCAAGACCCAATCCCGGCCAGGGATTTTATGCAGCAGCAAAGCTTGCATCTGAAGCAATCTATAAAAATCTGGGCCTGGAACTGGGCGGGCATGGCATTACCACCATTACATTGCGTCCCGGATATATTGATTCAGGCCGTGGCAGGCAATTCATCCGGGCACACACTCATGAAGTTTTTAATAAGACACCAATAAAAAGAGCTTTAACAAAAAAAGAAGTGGCAGAAACAATTCTTTTTTATCTTTCCGACAGTGCTGCCGGATTTAATGCCACTGAAATTTCAATGAACGGCGGGCAAATAACCTTATGAATATTTTAAAAGAAATTACGGAAATCCTGGCAGAAATCCTTGATATTGAGAATCATAATATTTCCCCTGAAACTTATGTGATAAGAGAATTGGGCGCTGAATCCATTGATCTTCTGGAGCTTGCAGTAGCATTGAACTCAAGATTTAAAATAGATGTAAATGATGATGAAATATTTTTAAGAAAATTAAGACAATATATAACCGAAGCCGAACAACCGGATAATGATATATTGCAATATTTGGCTGAAAAACTTCCCTTTCTGATGCAAGAAAGGCTGAAAGAGATAATGGCAGATATCGAAAACGGTCCGACTCTTAAGGTGAAAGATTTAATAAGTTATGTGGAAAGGCAGAGCAATGTGGACTAAACCCGATAGAACGTTACTCGAAGAGCTTATAAGCAAAAGAAGAAGCATAAGGAAATATAAACCGGATACGCTGCCGGAAGAATGGATAAACATTATGCTGCAATGCGCTCTGATGGCTCCTTCTCCTTCAAACAGTCAACCTGTCCGGTTTTTCAGAATCAGCTCTGCCGAAAAAAGAGAAAATCTTTATCAGGCACTGGCTTTGGGCAGGCAAAAATTTTTAAGAGCTGTAGAGCCCAAGGTGGAGAAAAAGAAACTGAAAAACTGGATAAATACCTATTACCGGTTTTCTGAATTCATGTTTAACGCACCTCTTCTTTTTGCTGTTGGTACAATTATATCCTGTAAGAGTTTTTCAAAAAAAATGTTTGATGAAGAAGTACTCACGCACAACAAGAGAGAAGAAACAAGCCTTGACATTACTGTAGGGCTTGCTTTGAAAGGATTTATCCTTAAAGGAGAAGAATTGGGGCTTGGATCATGCATCCTTACCGGACCTATAGTCTTTATTCCAAATGTTGAAGAAATTCTTGGAATAACTGATGTTCGAATAAAATGCTTTATTACAGCAGGATTTCCGGATGAAAAACCGGAAATGCCACCCAAAAAGAGCATTTCAGAAATTGTCAGTGAAATATGAGATTGTCAAAAAAATATGATGGATAACGTGCGCAGAAGAGTCGTCATTACCTCTGTTGGAGTTATTTCCTCCCTGGGTTTTACCTTAGAGGAGATACTTAACAATTTGAAAGATGAAAATATTTCGTTTAAAAGATTTTTTTTTGATAATGAAGCTGTTATTGTAAGCCCCATAAATGACTTTAATATCAAAGATTTTGCAGGTCGTTTTAAAGATAAACGCTATCTCAACAGGGGAGCTCAATTCTGTGTGGCTTCAGCCATAGAAGCCGTGAAAAAAGCGGGGCTTGACAAACAATTATTGGCAAAAGCAGGTCTTTTCCTTGGGGCAGGCCCCAATCTGAATATCGGAGGGGAATTTCCTGATGTCAAAGCTGGGGAAATAGATAGAAAAGATCTGATGGCTCTCTGGATATTGAAATTCCTGCCAAATACAGCGGCTTCAGTCATTGCTAAACTGGCAGGCATCCACGGCGAAAACCAGACTATTACAACAGCATGTTCCGCTTCACTCCAGGCCATTGGTGAAGCATTTCGCAAAATAAAAAATGGTTACATTGATCTTGCATTTGCAGGTGGAGGCGATTCAAGATTAAGCAAAAGCAGTATTCTATCTTATAAAAAAGCTCATGCTCTTTGCGACGGAACGGGTGAACCTGAGAGAGCAAGCCGTCCTTTTGATAAAAACAGACAAGGATTTGTACCTGGCGAAGGCAGCGCTTTTTTTTTGCTTGAGGAGTTCCGGCATGCTAAAAGCCGCGGTGCAGCGATCTATGGCGAAATTTGCGGTTATGGCGCTTCCATTGATGGATATTCCATGACCGCTCCCCGGCCAGATGGAAAATGGGCTGAAAAATCGGTGAATGCGGCTTTGCAGGAAGCAGAGCTTGTTTTTTCCGATATAGACGTTGTTTCATCTCATGGAACAGGGACACTGTTAAATGATGCAATGGAAGCAGATTTAATTGATCGGGTTTACGGTAAAAGATCTCCCTTTATCATTGCACTTAAATCGTGGATCGGGCACATATTTGCGGCATGCGGGGCTGTTGAGCTTGCAATATGTCTTGCCTGTATGCAAAACAGTTATCTCCCAAAGATAAGAAATCTTGATGAACCTTGCCATGCGGGGCTTAACTTTGTCCGTGAAGAACAAAGCTGCCGGATACGCAATATATTATTAGAAAATTTCGGTTTTGGAGGGCAAAACAGCGCTTTGATTATAAGGAACGTAAAGTAGCGTACAGGGTATGGTGAGCGGAAAGTTTACTCAAGGCACAATTCTCGGGAATCAGGAAGGCTTTATCAGCTCCCATTCAAAATTGACGATGTTCCGATCATCCCTGCTGAATTCAATCCCAATCAGATAAACAGTCTTGTTTGAATATTTCCGGTGATATTTTTTGGCCTTGATTTGTTTCATGGCGCTGCCTTTCTCTGTTAACTCCACTACTTTGAATTCAATCAGATAGATTCGGTCATCAAAATGCACGGTAAGATCTATCCGGCCATGGTTTGTAGTATCTTCAGGGATAACATCCAATCCAAGCGAAGCAAAATAGCAATAGACAATGGAAGCGTAGTAGCCTTCATAATTTGCTATCCGGTTTTTGCGGTACCACTCGTTGGGAATAGATGCGAAAAAGGCATGAATGGTCTTTTCAAGTTTGTTCATATCGTTGGCTGTCAGGGCCTCAAAAATGGCAAACTTGTTGTTTTCTTTTTCCACGGTGTTGGAAGTCAGATAGTACAGAATAGAGTCGATCAGGCTCTGCTTAACCTCCAGATTCGGATATCCTAAGCGGTACTGTGTTATGGTTACAATTTTTCTAACGTCTTTAATGGTCAGATAACCTGTTTGAAAAAGCAGGGTTTCTATCTCCAGTCTGTCAACATCAAAACTGCCTATTATACTTTCACTAACTTTGATATTTTCTATGCCGGGGATAAAATATTTTTTATCCTCAAACAGCTTGATCAAAAAAGTAGGCGTCGCTGTTTCAAACCAGTAATTACGAAATTCTTTGCTGTCGAGATACAACAGAATATTAAAAGGATTATAAACTTCCTCGCCCAACCAGTTATATCCATTGTACCATTTTTTGACTTCATTCAAATTTATACCTTGCAGACGATCGGCAAAAACTGTTTCCAGTTCTTCTTGTGTATATCCGCAAATAGCAGAATATTCCTTTGACAAAGTAATATCCTTCAAATTATTCAGCCCGCTGAAAAGAGAGACCTTGCTGAACTTGGATACACCGGTGATAAATACAAATTTGATGTATGGATCAGCGTCTTTGATGACTGAATAAAGATTTTTGAGTTCTTCACGAATAAGAACAGCAGTTTCTGTTTCGTGAATATTATCAAGAATAGGCTTGTCATATTCGTCAATGAGTACTACTACCTGCCGGCCGTATTTTTCGTAAAGGCTGGTGATCAGTTCGGCGAATTTGCCTTTGAGACTTTTCTTCACAAAATCAATCGAATTTTCCCGTGCATGGTCATACAGGATTTCATCAAAAGTAATTCTGATTTCTTCAACACTTCTGCTTACTCCAGCACCAAAGCTGATATGAATCACCGGCCATTTGAGTTTCCAATCCCAGTTATGCTCCAGAAAATACCCCTGAAATAATTCTTTTTCGCCGGAAAAAGCTGCTTTAAGCGTGCTTAAAAACAGGCTTTTGCCAAACCTGCGGGGCCTGGAAAGAAAATAATATTTTCCTTTATCTACAAGATCATGAATAAAAAAAGTCTTGTCAACGTAGCAGTAGCCTTCGTTGATGATATTTTTGAATGTCTGAATACCAATAGGGAGTTTCTTCATAATGTAAAAAACTACACCATTTTGCTGCTTATGACAACATTATTTTCTATGCCGCAGAAATTTGAAAACTCAAAATAACTTGTCAACAACTTGGAGGCGAACGCTATTTTGGGATGCCTCTTGGCATGTAACTCCGGAAATCAGGAGCACAATTGGTCAAATTTTAAATGTTCTTGCTTTTATTTAACTGAAATGTGAGTATTATCAGGCTCACGAATAAGGAGAATCAAGATGATCCGGTTTAAAATAGATATCACTTTTATAAACAGAGAAAAAGAGATGGCCGAGTTGCGAAACTACCTCGAAGGCCGGCCAAACTCCATCCTCTTCTTATATGGCCCCAAATCGTCCGGCAAAACTACCCTGATGTATCAACTGTTTGAGCAGATGGAGGCTGAAAAAAGGTATGAGATCAACTTTCTCAATCTGCGTGAGATTTTATTGACATCATATGATGATTTTATTGATGCCTTTTTTAAATCAAGCAGTGCGGAAAATGGCCTGAAGGCCGGTATTCGAAGGCAGTACAGCCTCTTCGGTCTCTTCAAGCTTGACGCCTTTACCGAGAAGATGCTCAAGAAACGTCAGGAAGACCCTTTTCTAATTATGAAACGGGAATTTCAGAGTCTAATCAAAAAGGGTATCCAGCCAGTGGTCATTATTGATGAATTCCACAAACTTGATGGCCTTTATCTGCCGGACAAGCAGAAAAGGCTTATGGTGGAATTAATGAATTTCTTCGTGGCCATGACCAAAGAAAGTCATCTCTGCCATGTGATCATCGCCTCGTCAGATGCCTTTTTCATCGAACAGGTCTATGTGGACAGCAAGCTCCGCAAGACCAGTAAGTTCATGAAACTGGATTATCTTGAAAAAAAGGATGTCTTTGCCTGGCTTCAGGATATAAAAAAATACAATCAGGTTCAGGAGTACACTCTTGATGAGAAACAGATAGAGATAATATGGAAAACAGTAGGCGGCAGCGCCTGGGAAATTTATTCTATTCTTGAGGATTTATT
>DAOWEW010000137.1 GCA_030638305.1 Desulfobacteraceae bacterium | reverse complement strand
TGCAGACCAGGGATGCGTCTTTGTAAAATGGAACCCGTCGGTACTTCATGGCATGACGGAAACGAAACACAGGCAAGCTGTTTCCGTTCAGGGCATTGGCGAGGAGCCAGGGAAACTCTCGGGGCCGGAATGTGGTATGCTTTTTTAAGCCTTTTTGCCGGGTGGAAAGCGGTATGTTATCCTGCGCCACGCCCGTTAAAATGGCTTTGAAAAAATGAGGCATGGATTCCGGGATGATGTCCAGCCGCCCAGCGATGTTATTTCTCCAGGATATTTCTTGTTTGCCGCTCACGTCTTTCCACCATCTTACCAGGGATGACTCGCTATCCGGAAAAGAAATTTGACTTATTAGAGCACGGTAAACCTGCCGGAAGTCATAAAACGGAATTTCCCTGGGATCAAGATTGATCTGACTAATAACGAAACCCTGCGATAGAGCCAGTTGACGAATATAGGTAAGGCTATGAGATTTGCCCTGGCCATAGGCACCGCAGACACAAAGGTGGGTGGATTCATTTTTCTCCAGAGCTTTAACACCGCAATCAAAGATACTGTTTAATTGCGTTTCGCTAACAGTTAACAGTCTGACACCAAAAGGATCGAAAAGCCCCTCCCGCAACCGTTCCACAGCCCGTCTGAGTTTGAAATTACCGGCGCTTTTGAGTAGCTGGACAAAATTGACCTTATCCATTGGTTACTTATCCCAACTGGGCTGCAGTTGTTCCATCTTCTCTTGTTCCATTTCCTGCTGACTTGAGACGATATGCTCGGTAAGATCAAGTGTTTCTGCCGGATCTTTGCCCTGTTCAGCCATATCCAGAATTCGAATGATCTGTTTGACGAAAAGCCGTACCTCGCTCAAAAGCCCCATCTTTTCCTGATTTTTACAAATATCCTCAAGAAGCTGACCTGTCACCGACTCTGCGGCGTTCCAACGATAAGATATCTCGTGAATACGACACAATGACCGCCCAAGATCAACCAACTCGCCGGATTTCAACGGTGTCCTATGCAGATCAATCAAAACCCCGCGATAATTCAGCCGCTTTTGTTGGCCGATGGACCGGACACGGCTCCATAACGCATCGTAGGATTTAAATCCCTTTTCAGACAGCAATACGTCCGGGATGATGGAAAAAAAGATATGAAAATACTCAGCCTGTTCGGTGTTATCTATAAGCAGGCGCACGTTTTCGTAGGCCGCATTGCGCACTGAAGCGGACTGGGCGATGACCGTTTCCAGTTCATCTAAGAGCAGAATAAATCCTTTATAGTCCATATAACGCAGAAAGGCATTCAGGGAATTCAGCATCTGCTTGCTGTTAGCCTTGTTCACTACCTCAAAAATTCCGAATGGCTTAAGTTCCCGCTTGGTCACTTTGCCTGCCTCGAACCAGTGGAAGAGGATCTCCCTGTTTGCGGTGCGATCTTCCTTATGTTCTCCTTCCATTAATGGCGAAAAACGATTATGCGCCAGGGCCACAAGTGCATTGGCAAAATTTACGTTCATGCCCGGCAAATTGCGTAAGATTTCGGCCAGATCAGCAATTTGTTCTATTGAAGGAGGGCTGTCATTTTGAACCAGGCTGTCCAGCCACTGGCTCAGGAAATTGCGAATTCCAATGCCTTCAAAACGACCGCGAAGCTGACGCGTAATAGATTGATAAACAGCTTCGAATTTGTGAATGGGCACTTCCCGCGTTAACACGACAAAAGAGACGGCAAATCCCTGTTGAAGCGCAAGGTGACGGATTATTGACATAAAATGAGTTTTGCCGTCACCGTAATCACCACTGAGAAAACGGACTTTGGCCCCGCCTTCGGCAATATAATTTTTCAGATCATCTTCAATAAAGGTGAGCCAGTTATCACGGCCAACAGTAAAAAAAAGCACATAGTCGGCAGGTACGCTCCCTTTTCTAAGTTCTTCAATAATTGATCTGGCCTGAAATGGTTCTAACTGATCAATTTCTTCTACAGTTATCATATTTCATCCTCCAGAAATGAAATTCCTGAAATCTGCCGAGGTTCGCCATTGCTGTCAATAAGCCAAAGGAAATAATTACGCCCCGGATCCAGGCACAACTTCTTGCCGTTTGAGGCCCCACCGATACCGGCCTTGAAATAACGCCATATATCCACGCCAAACTGTTCCAGACCGTAGCCCCTGAATTTGGCCTTATCCATATTGGTAAAAAACGTTTTACTTTGCAGGGAAATCACATATTCCAGATAAAACCGTAGAATGGGAACCGGATTGCCCTGTGAAATATTATCCATTTTGCTGATTTTAGCATACGTTTCGTAGAGACCGTCAATAAATTTTTGAGGATCAAATGGCCGGTCATAGAGTTGTTTTTTTACACGAAGGGCCGCAGTAACGATACGACGGGGATCAATGGATTTCAGTGTCTTTTTGTTGATAATCGTAATGCGTTTGCTGAAAATAATCTCTCCGTCAATGCCTTCAAGCACGCTAAAGCGGGGAAAATCAATTTTAACAGGCAGTCCGGCTTCTTCTGCCAGCCGGTCAAAGTCTTTGATAAATTGCAGACGGTATCTTTCTACCTGTTCCCTGGCGTATTCCCGCAAGCTGTCAAAGACAGGTTTGCAGTCAATTAATGCCTCTTCCTGTTCTACGTTTTCAGCCTTTTTTGTACGAAGCAATTCGTCTAACTGGAGAAAATCATTTCGTACCACACAGCGAATACACTGTTGTAAAAAATCAGCGAAGCGTTGACCGCGTTTTAGCTCCTGCTGGAATGGACGGAGTATCCCGTTCAATCCTTCCTGGGTATTTTGTAAAAAAGATTCTTCATTCATTGTTTTTATATCTCACTCAAAAATAAAGGATGTGAAAAAATGATATAGCAAGATCGCCAGCGCTGGATTCATAAGTTGCGCCAGGATATGCGTTTCAATGCGGAGACTGTAGATTTTGATGGTGGGCCGTGAAGGAATCGAACCTTCAACCTACTGATTAAGAGTCAGGTGCTCTGCCTGGTTGAGCTAACGGCCCCCTTGTTGCTAAATGACAAACGAAAAAATTCTAACAAATTTAATAATCACTGTCAATTCTTTTTAATTTTTTACGAGTTCCTTATCCTTCTTGACCTCTTCAAAGATATCTGATATTTTTTATATGTAACTGCAAAAAATTATGAACTCTGATACTGTAGGGGGGTATGGTGCAAATTTTCAAAGGAAAGGATGCTTAATAATGAATCGTAAAAACTCTGATAAGCTTTTTAGCATGGCTGTTAATGTAATTCCAGGTGGTGTTAACAGTCCGGTACGTGCCTGCAAGTCCGTAGAAGCTGAACCTGTATTTATTGATCATGCAGAAGGATGTATGATTTATGATGCAGATGGCAATGGTTTCATCGACTACATTGGTTCGTGGGGTCCGATGATACTCGGGCACAGGCATTCGTCGGTCATTAAGGCTATTGCGGCTGTTTTGAATCGCGGTACAAGTTTTGGAGCGCCAACTGATCTTGAAATCCGGATTGCTGAAATAATTATAGAGGCCGTACCTTCCATAGAAATGGTTCGCATGGTCAATTCCGGCACAGAAGCTGCAATGAGCGCCATAAGGCTTGCCAGGGGGATAACCGGTCGTGATACTATAATTAAATTTGATGGATGTTATCACGGTCATGCGGACACTCTTCTTGTTGCGGCAGGATCGGGCGTTGCCACATTAGGAATTCCAGGAAGTCCGGGAGTGCCTGAATCCTTTGTAGCTCATACTCTTTCGCTACCCTATAATGATATAGATAGTATCAAAAAAGTTATGAATGAGCAGGGAGATAAAATTGCCTGTATAATAGTTGAGCCGGTTGCAGGAAATATGGGGCTGGTAAGACCTGTTGAGGGTTTTCTGGAAACTTTAAGGGAAGTTACTGAAAAGAGCGGCAGCTTGCTGATATTTGATGAAGTTATGACGGGATTTAGAGTTGCATATGGCGGCGCTCAGTCTTTGTATGGAATATTGCCTGATATAACATGTCTCGGTAAAATTATAGGAGGGGGATTACCGGTTGGCGCTTATGGGGGCAAACGTGAAATCATGGAACATATTGCGCCACAGGGGCCTGTATATCAGGCCGGTACTTTGTCAGGCAATCCGGTTGCTATGGCAGCAGGCATTGCGACACTTATGCAATTAAAAAAGCCTGGATTCTATGAAGAGCTTGACAAAAAAGCCGATCTTCTTGCAATCGGCCTTAAGAAAGTTGCGGAAAAGGCAGGAGTAAATGTCCGCATTGACAGGGCAGGCTCAATGATCGGTCTTTTTTTTACAGATAGAGATGTTAAAAATTTTGAAGATGCAAAGAGCTGTGATCTTGATATGTTTTCAGCCTATTACAAGGGCATGCTGGAAAAAGGAGTTTATCTTGCTCCTTCTCAGTTTGAAGCGCTTTTTATTTCAACAGCACATGAAGCCGAACATATTGATAAAACAATAGAAGCAGCAGAAGAAGTGTTAGAAAACTTATAAATAGAATATAACCAACGGATGTTCACATAACAAGTGTACCTTCTCAAACACACAAACACAAACAAATTCCCTTAATAAGGAGATAATATTTATGAATAATGATTTGCCGGAAACTCAGCTCAAATCGGAAACTCAATCTGCAATTGATGAGCTTTGTGTTAATACAATCCGAACGCTTTCCATGGATGCTATTCAAAAAGCCAATTCCGGCCATCCAGGTGCACCAATGGGCCTTGCACCTGCGGCCTACATCCTGTGGGAACACTTTCTGAAACATAATTCCAAAAATCCTGAATGGATAGATAGAGACCGTTTTGTACTTTCAGGCGGACATGCGTCTATGCTTCTTTACAGCCTGCTTTACCTTTCCGGCTACGATTTAACTCTGGGTGACTTAAAGAACTTTCGCCAGTGGGAAAGTAAAACTCCCGGGCACCCGGAATTCGGCCATACACCCGGTGTTGAAACTACAACCGGTCCATTAGGACAGGGGATTGCTAATGCTGTAGGAATGGCCATGGCTGAAAGGCATCTTGCAGCGATTTTTAACCGTCCTGATTCTGAAATCATTGATCATTATACCTACATAATGTGCGGTGATGGAGACCTTATGGAAGGGATCACTGCTGAAGCCGCATCTTTTGCCGGACACATGGGTCTTGCAAAGTTGATTTGTATCTATGATGACAACAAGATATCCATTGAAGGGAATACAGATATAACCTTTACTGAAGATGTTGCACTTAGATTCAAGGCCTATAACTGGCATGTAGTTAGAGTAGAAGATGGAAACAATTTAAGCGATATCCATAACGCCATTAAAGAAGCCAGGGCGGAAACAACCAAACCATCTCTTATTGTTTTACGCACCAGTATTGCCTTTGGCAGTCCGAATAAACAAGACTCTGCTGACGCGCATGGAGCTCCTCTCGGAGAAGAAGAAATCCGCTTGACAAAAAAGAATCTGGGATGGGATGAAAATGCTTCTTTTCATGTTCCGGAACAAGTTGTTGAAGTTTTCGGGAAATGCATTGACAAAGGGAAAAAAGCTGAATCAGTCTGGCAAAAAAAGTTCGAAGAATATTGCAGTAAATATCCTGTTCTATCAGAAAAATTAAATGATTCATTAAACAACTCTTTAAATAAAGGCTGGGATGCCAACCTGCCTGATTTTTCAAAAAATGAAGGGCCCATAGCTACAAGAGCTGCTTCAGGGAAAATACTGAATGCCATTGCCGAAAACATACCTTATTTTATAGGAGGTTCCGCAGATCTGGCTCCCTCAAATAAGACTATTATTGAATCTTCTCATGATTTTCAAAAAAACATGTTTGATGGAAGGAATATACATTTCGGGGTAAGGGAACATGCTATGGGAGGAATAATGTCAGGAATGGTTCTTCATAAAGGGCTCCGGCCTTATGGCGCAACTTTTCTTGTTTTTGCCGACTATATGCGGCCGGCAATACGTCTTGCCGGACTGATGAAATTGCCTGTAATATACATATTTACCCATGACAGTATTGCTGTTGGCGAAGACGGTCCGACTCATCAGCCGGTAGAACACATTGCCAGTTTAAGAGCTATTCCCGGACTTACGGTAATTCGACCTGCGGACGCAACAGAAACGATAGAAGCATGGCGTTTGGCTGTTCAGACTACAGATAGCCCGGTTGCCTTAATCCTCAGCCGTCAAAAACTTCCGGTTATTGTCAGGTCAATCGACAACTCTGCCGACAAGCTGATTAACGGCGCTTATATTCTGTCGGATTCCGACGGTAAACCGGATATTATACTGATAGCTACAGGCTCGGAAGTACACATTGCAAGCGAAGCAGGAAAAGTTCTTGAAGAAAAGGGCGTCGCTGTCAGAATAGTAAGTATGCCGAGCTGGGAACTCTTTGAAAAAACATCACACACATATAAAGATAAAATACTCCTGCCGGATGTAACAAAACGGATCGCTGTTGAGGCAGGTATTTCCATGGGCTGGGAACGCTATACCGGAAGCAGTGGCGCAATAATCGGTATAAACAGATTCGGTGCTTCCGCGCCTGGAAATATAGTTATGAAAAAATTCGGATTTACATCTGAAAACATTGTACAAAAAGCAACAGAACTTCTTGAACAATAAAGAACGGGGACGAAAGCTCAGGATTTCTCAAGCAAAGAGCTCATGATTGCTATTAGGAACGGGGACGAATTCGTCCCCGTTCCTAACGACAAAACCCGGAAAAAATCATGGATTTTAAGCTGTTCATTACTACATTTGGTTTAGTATTCCTTGCGGAACTTGGAGATAAAACTCAACTGGCTACGTTATGTCTTTCAGCGAATAACAATTCAAAGATTTCTGTATTTTTAGGCTCAGCTTTTGCTCTAATTGTGAGTTCCCTTCTTGCGGTATTATTCGGGGCAGCGTTAAGTCGCTTATTACCTCCAAATTATATACAAATCGGAGCAGGGATATTTTTTATAGTTGTCGGTATATGGATGTTGATTTCTATAACAAGAATTGCCTAAGGAACGTGGACGAATTAACTTCCGCATGTAGGCGCACAGATTTAGGTCAGATTTGACCAGTCTCAGGTCTCAAAAGTTGAAGGAACAGCAGTAAAAATTTTACACCATTGATCTTGTCAGGTAATTTCTATGAATTCACTTTTTTTGGCTGTTGGCGTAGCTGCGTTATATATAATTGCTTATCATACTTACGGAAAGTTCCTATCACGAAAGATTTTTAAACTGAATCCTGAAGCTGTCTGCCCCAGCAAAGAATTCCAGGATAATGTTGATTTTGTCCCCACCAGAAAACAAATTCTGTTTGGGCATCATTTTACATCCATCGCAGGTACAGGACCGATTGTAGGTCCTGCAATCGCTATTATCTGGGGCTGGGTACCTGCATTAATATGGATACTTATAGGCTCAATTTTTATGGGAGCCGTACATGATTTTGGAGCTCTTGCAGTTTCTCTGCGCAATCAAGGCCGAAGTATTGGCGATATTGCCTCAGACGTTATCAATCAAAGAGTACGCACTCTTTTTTTACTCATAATCTTCCTGGAGCTTTTAATTGTCGTAGCAATCTTTGGAGTAGTCATAGCTGTCGTTTTCAACATGTATCCTCAGGCTGTAATTCCTGTCTGGCTTCAAATCCCCATTGCTGTATGGCTTGGACACATGATTTACAAAAAAGGTGCTCCACCGCTTCCAATGAGCATTATCGCCGTAATACTTATGTATCTTACCATGATAATAGGCTCTCATTTTCCTGTTAAGATGCAGGCCATTTTCGGCATAAGCCCGGTAGCCCTGTGGGTAGTTGTTTTGCTGACTTACGCCTATATTGCATCCATACTGCCTGTTCAAACTCTACTGCAACCCAGAGATTACATTAACTCTCATCAGTTAATTATTGCCATGGGTTTGCTGGTTATCGGTATTATTATTGCAAAACCAATTATGGTGGCACCTCCGGTTAATCTTATGCCTGAGGGAGCACCGCCTGTTCTGCCCATGATTTTTGTAGTAGTTGCATGCGGTGCTATTTCGGGCTTCCACTCTTTAGTCTCGTCAGGCACTTCATCCAAACAATGTGACAATGAAACAAACTCGCTTCCTATAGGCTTTGGCGGAATGCTTATGGAAGGTATGCTTGCCGTTCTTGTCCTGATCGCATGTGGAGCAGGATTAGCCATAGGCATCAGCAAGGGAGGAGAAACATTTGTCGGAGCAGCAGCCTTTGCCCAGCATTACTCCAGTTGGACTGCGGCTGCCGGCCTCGGATCAAAGATAGGTGCATTTGTAACCGGCTCAGCTAATATGATTGAAAAAATCGGCATTCCATACGATTTGACAATTACAATAATGGGTGTGTTTGTAGTTTCTTTTGCCGCAACCACCCTTGATACCGCTACCAGATTACAGCGCTACATAATTTCCGAATTAACCACTGCCTGGAAAATGCCGATTCTTGCAAGAAAACATCCAGCCACTATTATAGCAGTTGGAACTGCACTTGCTCTCGCTTTTTATAACGGCAGCGGCAAGGGAGCGCTTGCTCTATGGCCTTTGTTTGGATCTGTTAATCAACTTCTGGCAGGTCTGGCCCTTCTTGTAATTACGGTATATCTTGCCCGTCAAAAGGTTCAAATCATATATACCATGATTCCCATGGTATTCATGCTGGTTATAACAGGATGGGCTATGATCATCAATCTTAACAAATTTTTTATTACTTCAAACTGGCTGCTGTTATGCATCGGACTGGCAGTTTTTCTCCTTGAAATATGGATGGTAGTTGAAAGTACGCTGGTTTTGAAAAAACTTATCAGGAACCGTCCTCCAACGACCCTGAACGGTGAATTCTGAATATATGATGAGCGTATACGAATTAACTTCCACAAGTAGGTGCATAGATTTGGGTCAGAATAGAATAGCGGGCTATTTTGATATTTTTGTGATTTAAAATCAGGCAAAGGTAAGGTATGAAGAAAAAAATACGCAATATTTATATCCGAATATGGTGGTTTGCATCATGTTTTCTGGTTGTTTTTCTTTTTGCATTTCCTTCATTTGCAGAGGAAAAAAAAGAAAACAGGTATATGGGATCTGATTCTTGTAAACCCTGCCACGAAGCTCAGTATATTTCTTTCATGCGTCATGCAAGGAAAAGCCGCTCCTTTGAAAGTATAAAAAAGATGAAAAAAGGTCTTACTGAAGATGAAATCCAGGGGTGTTACGCCTGTCATACCATGGGTTACAAGAAACCCGGCGGTTTTATAAGTCCTGAAAAGACACCTGAACTTAAAAATGCAGGGTGCGAAGTCTGCCACGGGCCCGGCAAAATTCATATCGAAACAAAGGATCCGGCTTATATCATTCGTAACGTGACAATAAATATTTGTCAGGAATGTCACATTGAAGAGCGGGTAAAAGCCTTTAGATACAAGCCGATAATTTATGCCGGTTCCCACTGATCCGGAGATGAACAAGGAGCAAGCAATGAAATATCCATACGGTATATCTGATTTTAAAAAGATTAATACTAAAAAATATTTTTATATTGATAGAACAGATAAAATACCTCTGCTTGAAAGGTCGGATTCTCAACTTTTTATTCGTCCCAGGCGCTTTGGCAAGAGCCTTGTTCTTTCAATGCTGGAAAACTATTATGATGTGGCAAAAAAGGATGAATTTGAAGCGATTTTTGACGGGCTTAAAATTGGAAAGAATCCCACTGAATTGCGTAATTCATATTTTATTTTAAGGCTTGATTTTTCCTGTGTTGATCCCACAGGTAGTGCTGAAGATGTGAAAAGAGCTCTTTTTAACCATATTAATGTACGTATTGATGGGTTTTATAAATTTTATAATTATAAAGGGTTTGAATTGCCTGCGATTGAAATTAATCGGGAAGATGCCCTTTATTCGATTGATTCTCTTATTGCTGCAATCCGCATGACCCCATACCCTGTTTACTTGCTCATAGATGAGTATGACAATTTTGCGAATACAGTCATGATGGGGGTTCAGAGTACCGAAAAAAGATATGAAGCTCTTGTACATGACGAAGGTCCATTAAGAACTTTTTTTAAAGCTGTAAAAGCCTCAACTTCAGGCTCCATGTTTGATCGTGTATTTATAACAGGGGTTTCACCTGTTGTTATGAGCGATATTACAAGCGGATATAATATTGCAAAGAATATCTATTTTGAGCCTGAATTTAATGACCTGTGCGGATTTAAGCAGAATGAAATTGAGGATGTGCTTAAAGAGATTGTCAATAAATGCGGTTTTAAAAAGAAGAAAATTCAGGAAGCCGTAAACTTGATGCAAACATATTACAATGGTTACACTTTTTCCCATGCAGCAGATGAACGTATTTATAATCCAACTCTTTGCTTATATTTTTTTGAACAGTTTGAAAAATCATGCAACTATCCGAGGAAAATGCTGGATTCAAACCTTGCCGTGGATGAATCAAAGCTGGAGTATATTGCCCAGATCCCACAGGGAAGAAATCTTTTAATGAATTTGGTGCAAAAAGATCAAGAAG
>DAOWEW010000209.1 GCA_030638305.1 Desulfobacteraceae bacterium | reverse complement strand
GCAAGAAGATAACCAACCCATACAGGACACACTCTCTCAGCCATCTATTTCTTCCTCAATTATTTGTTTAAACACTAATACCAATACCAAAACTCACATGTCAAATCAATGCCAAATGCCAAATGCTTAAAAGAAAGAATCTCTTTCCGGATCGGCTCTGCGGGACAGGATTTGTAACCCTCCTTATTTTGATGCGAGGCGGACGGTGGGCATGCCTGGAAGATTGAAAAAACCGGCAAGTTTTGCTTTATAAAAAATGCAATCTGTGCGGTTAGGATTTACCCTGTGTTGTCAATGAGTTGATGGTTATGAAGGAGAACTTGGTGATGAGGATTAGAACATTCGAAAAAACTCAGGAATTATCTAACCGCACAGCTCGAAAAAATGCTTGAGTTTTGGAAAAAGTTTTAATAAAAGTAGTCAATTCGTTGATTGATAGAATTGTAAGTTCCATTTTTTGTGCCTTTTTTCGGCCGTACTAACTACAGCAAGGGGAAAATTGTATGAAGGAAATCAATTCGCTTAATTTAAAAGAACTTGTTATTAATGCAGTGAACAATGTGTTTGATATGATGCTTGACATGCAAGTGGAGATATCTGATGCTGATTCACAGGAGATTGTTCATGGTAATAAAATTGTGGGATCAGTCAGTTTTGCGGGAGATCTTATGGGAAGTGTCAGTATCCATGTGAGCGATACCTTTGCCCGCATCATGGCGGCTGCTATGCTTGGCATGGAAGTGGAGGAGATCGAAGGTGAAGAGGTAAACGATGTGATTGGTGAATTGAGTAATATGATTGGCGGCGATCTGAAATCGCGTTTTTGTGACCTTGGCTTTCCATGTCAGCTTTCCATCCCTTCAGTTACGAGTGGAAGTGACTTCAAGATTGAATCCAGAGATTGGATGCAGCGTGAATGTTTTACTTTTTGCCACCAACAGCACACAGCCTTGGTGGACATTTTTATAAAATCAGGAGGATAACAATGTCTTTAAAAGTTCTTACCGTTGATGACAGTAAAACTATTCGTATGATTGTGAAGAAAGCCTTCAGACCTTATGATTGCGAACTTTTTGAAGGAGCAGATGGAGCCGAAGGATTGATGCTTGCCACACAGGAAAAGCCTGACTTGATTGTTCTTGATATTACCATGCCTGTCATGAACGGGATTGAGATGTTGGGTAAATTAAAGAATGAACCCGACTTAAAAGATATTCCTGTAATAATGTTGACGGCTGAATCCGGAAAAGACAACGTGATGCAAATCGTTAAAATGGGCGTTAAGGATTATATGGTAAAGCCGTTTAAGGGTGAACAATTAATTGAGCGAGTAACAAAACTTGTAAAATTAGAGTCAAAAAAAACAGGAGAAGCATCAGGGGGCGATGCAGCAGAGAAATATTTTTCACTTGATGGAGATATTCAGCTTTTTCTTCTGAAGGAAAAAGCAACTCGGCAGATTGCAGCACAAATTGAAGTGTATCTGCGGTCTAAAATTAAAGATATGATAAAATCCGGCATGAATAAATTTATTATGGATTTGAGCAAGATTCCGGAAAGTAACATGTCATTGATCAAGTTGATCATGGTGATAATTGAAGACTGCAGGAAGGCAAAATTCCAAATTCGGGTTGTCGGTACAACTGATTTAAGTAATGAGCTAAAACAGTTTCAAGAGACCAGCGGAATTCCAATTAATAGTACAGTCGAAGAGGCAAAAGCAGCATTTGGTTAAAAGAAGTGCCTAAAGTTAAGAAATGCCAATGCATTAGAGTTGCGGGTTATCAATCAGCGCGCCGAAGGCGTACCACAATTTTAGGCATTTTAGCTCATTTTAGGCACTTTTTTAATAGGGAAAGGTGTTTATGGAGAATTTTGAGATATTATTTGTTGATGACCAAAAAGAGATACTTGTTTTGGTAGATGAATATTTGTCTCATTATGGGCATAGAGTTACTGTTATTGACAGTGGTCTGAAGGCATTTGAGCTGGTTCAGGAGAGAGACTTTGATATCGTCCTTACCGATTTAAGGATGCCCGGGTTTAGTGGAATCGAACTTGTCACAGCTATAAAAAAATACCGGCCTGAAATTGAAATAATTATTATAACCGGATACGGAACCATAGAATCTGCGGTCGAAGCTTTGAAGCTTGGATGTTATGATTATCTCCAAAAACCGATTAAATTGGAGCGGTTAAAAATATTAATTGATAGAATTATAGAAAAGAAGAAACTGCAGAGAGAAAATATATTACTCAAGAGGAGATTAAAGGAAAGAACTCAATACAATGAGCTGATCGGAGCCAGCCCAAAAATGCAGGAACTCTACGACCTGATTGACAAGGTCAGTTCTAATAGTTCCGCCACGGTTGTGATACAGGGAGAGAGTGGAACAGGAAAAGAACTGGTCGCCAGAATTATCCATAAAAAAAGTGATCGTGCTGATAAGCCTTTTATTTCGGTAAATTGTGGCGCTATTGTAGAAGGGCTTCTGGAGAGCGAACTTTTTGGTCATGTCAATGGCGCATTTACCGGAGCGATCAGAGACAGGAGCGGTCTATTTAAAACTGCAGAAGGCGGCACCATATTTTTAGATGAGATTACAGAAACCATTCCCTCTTTACAAGTTAAGTTGCTCAGGGTTCTTCAGGAAAGAAAGATAAGACATGTAGGCGATAGCAGAGAATTAGATATAGATGTCAGAGTGATAGCTGCCAGCAACAGAGAGCTGAATGAAGCCATGAAGAGCGGAGTTTTTAGAAAAGATCTTTTTTACCGGCTGAATGTTGTTTCTATCAAGATATCCCCACTTAGAGAGCGAAAAGAAGATATCCCACTCTTAGTAAACCATTTTATAGATAAATTTAACAATATTAACAAAAAAAGGATTGTCGGCATATCTCCTGAAGCAATGGATATTATGTTAAACTATCATTGGCCGGGGAATGTGAGGCAATTGGAGAATATAGTTGAAAGAGCATTTGCTTTGGGGGCGGATGAAGTAATTGAAGCAGGTGATCTTCCCGCTGAAATAAAAAGATTCGGGAAAATCTTAAAAACAGAGAAACCGGATTATGCTTTAAGAAAAAATGAAACTATTTTAATAAAAAAAGCTCTGGATAAAACAAATGGAAAAAAAGCCAGCGCTGCTGATTTGCTGGGAATAAACATTACCACCCTTTATAGAAAAATGAAAAAATATGAAATCCGATGAAAAGGCTTTATCAATTCTGATTTCTTCAACACTTCTGCTTCCTCCAGCACCAAAACTGATATAAATCACCGGCCATTTGAGTTTCCAATCCCAATTATGCTCCAGAAAATCACCAGCCCGGACTGAAACAGATTGTGAACATCAGTCCGGATTTATCATGATCAAGCCGACTCTCAGGATAAAATATCCTTGAAAATCAAAAGTGTACTGAGTATAACATCAATAAATAGCTCAAGTCACGCACGCTTGCCGAAAGGATACGAGTTTGCATAATTTCTCAATGTAGTGCCATAAAATAAAAAAAATGCTTGACTATTAATATACATATGCCTATATTAAGTTCCATGTATGTTAGAAGAACCACAATAAAAAGCCGAAAAGACGGCAGGCAATATTATACTTATAGATTGGTTCAATCCGAACGAACTGCAAAAGGAGTTCGTCAGCGCACATTGATCAATCTTGGTACAGACTTCTCTCTACCGCGGGATCAATGGTCAGAACTATCTTCACGGATTCAGGAAATCATAAGTGGTCAGCAGAGTTTTTTTAAAATTTCTGAAGAAATAGAGGAACTTGCTCAAAATTATGCAGCCAGGATTATTCAGGCACAGCAAAAAAACAAAGCTGACAATGATCGGCCTGACTACCATGAGGTAAATGCAGACAGTCTGGAAATGCTCAGACCGCGCAGTGTAAGCTGTGAACATGTAGCGCTGGAGGCGTTTGATTTTTTGAAGCTTGGTGAAAAACTCAAAGCCCTTGGATTCAATGGCCCCCAGCTTGCGGCTGCTGTCGGAACAATAATAGGCCGTATGTGTCAACCAGGCAGCGAACCGGCAACGCATTACTGGCTCCGGAATGTTTCAGGACTGGGTGAATTAATTGATTATGATTTCAATAAGATCAATCTGTACAAAATGTATAAAATTTCTGATCAGCTTCTCAATAATAAGGAAGCCATAGAGAATCATTTATATTTACAAGAAAAGAATTTGTTCGGATTTCAAGAAACAATAACCCTTTATGATCTAACCAACACATGTTTTGAAGGCAGCAGTAAAGCAAATGAACTGGGTAAACGTGGGCATTCCAAAGAGAAACGTTCCGATTGCCCACTGGTAACTTTGGCTATAGTGCTGGACAGTAGTGGCTTTCCCAAGCGCAGTAAAGTGTTTGAGGGAAACGTAAGTGAACCGTCAACATTGGCAAAAATGATTAAGGGGTTGAAAAGAAAGAATTTATCCCCGGAACTGTTTGAACCCTCAAAAGCAACTATAGTAATGGATGCCGGGATTGCCACTG
>DAOWEW010000052.1 GCA_030638305.1 Desulfobacteraceae bacterium | reverse complement strand
TGCGTCGTCAGTTACTATGCCATATTAAAGCTTGGTGGTATAGTGGTTATGAACAACCCTATGTATTCAGACCGCGAACTGAATCATCAATTCAATGATGCCGGCGCAAAAGTTTTGATCACTCTTGATTTGCTTGCTGATCGAATGATCACTCTTCGGCCTGAAACAACTATAAAGCAAATAGTTTATACTTCTATTGGTGATTATCTGCCATTTGCCAAAAACTTATTGTTTAAGTTTGTGGCTAAAAAGAAAAAACTGGCAGCAGATGTGAGTCCTTACAGAAATGTTTACCGATGGAAAGAAGTCCTGAATAGATATTCTCCCAAATTGCCGGATGTTAAGCTATCTATTGATGATATTGCAATGTACCAGTATACTGGCGGCACGACCGGAATTTCAAAAGGCGTTATGCTGTCGCACAGCAACCTGAGTATACAGGTTCAGCAGATAGCATCATGGTTTCCGGAATTCAGTAAAAGTGATGAAATCATGTTAGGATGTCTTCCGTTCTTTCATGTATTTGGTCTTTCAGCCGCAATGAACTGGGCAATATTTATGGGATGGCCGAACGTGCTTGTTCCAAAGCCTCATCCGGCAGCCTTACTTGAAACCATAAGAAAATTCAAACCCACCATTGTTCCCTTTGTTCCAACCATGATTATTGGTATGCTGAATCATCCTGATATTAATAAGACAGATATGACCTGTATTAAAGGGTGTTTTTCAGGAAGCGCTCCTATTCCGGTTGAAGTTATAAGGAATTTCGAGAACAAAACAGGAGCTATAGTTGTAGAAGGGTTCGGCTTGACAGAAGCTTCACCGATAACTCATATAAACCCTTTTGGCGGCAGCAAACGAAAAGTTGGAAGCATTGGACTTCCTGTTCCAAACACAAAATGTAAAATAGTTGACCTGAATGATAGTAATACAGAAATCCCTGCCGGTGAAACCGGTGAGCTTGTTATTAAAGGGCCGCAGGTTATGAATGGCTATTGGGGCAAGCCTGAAGAAACAGCGCAAACATTGAAAGACGGCTGGCTGCATACCGGAGATATCGCTAAAATGGATGAAGAAGGGTACTTTTATATTGTAGATCGGAAAAAAGACATGATCATATCCGGTGGGTTCAACGTGTATCCACGCGATATTGAAGAGGTGTTTTATGAAAATCCAAAAGTTCAGGAAGCTTGTTGTATCGGAATTCCGCATCTAAGCAGGGGAGAAGCAGCAAAGGTCTTTGTTGTATTAAAAAAAGGTGAAAGTGCGACAGCAAAAGAGCTGATAGAATTTTGCAAGCCCAGGCTATCCAGATACAAGCTTCCAACTGAGATTGAATTCAGAAAAGAACTTCCCAAAACCAATATTGGTAAGATTGCAAGGAAAGATCTCAAAGCTGAAATGCTGAAAATCGGTTTGCCTGAAGAACGATAGGAGGTATCAGATGTTATCTTTTGAGTTATCTTTTGAAAATTTTAAATTTATCCAGGCTGATTCCAAAGATCTTAAAAACACTATTTATCAATTGCGATATAAGGTATATGCGGAAGAATTTGGATTTGAAAAAAAGGAAGATCATCCGGATGGGTATGAAAAGGACAAATATGATGAAAATTCAATTCATTTTGTAGCATTAGATAACAATGATGAGGTTATAGGCACTGTAAGACTGGTACTTAACTCAGAAAAGGGGTTTCCGATTGAACATGCGGTAAAGACGAAATTTATAGGTGATAAACCTTCTCCGGATAAGATTGCAGAGATATCGCGTCTCGCTGTGAGCAGGAATTTTCGCAGGCGAAAAGAGGATGGCCAATTTGGAGTGGAGTCTTATATAAAAAAATCAGAAGGGGGTATATTGCCGGATAAAATGCCCGCATCTGATCAACAGCAGAAAAGAAAAAAACCTGTAATTATACTTGGCCTTTACCAGATATTATATCATGCAAGCAAAAGAATGGGTATTACTCACTGGTATATGATCACAGAAAAAAAATTGTTCCATGCACTGAAAAAATATGGATTTATATTTTATCAAATCGGTGAACCAATTCAATATCATGGAACCCGCGCGCCATATCTTGGTATTATTTTAGATATAGAGCAAAAACTTATAAAAGAAAAACCGGAATTTATAGGTATGCTGTTAATGGGATTAGAAAAACAATATCATCCTAATCATCCCCCAATCCCTCAATAATCTTTTTTGCTTTTTCGTTTTCAGGAAAATCAGGATTCAATTGAAGCGCTTTCTTTAACTCCTGTTTGGCCTTTTCAGTGTCTCCTTTCTTGAAATAGGTCATTCCAAGATGGAAATGCACTGTCGGGTCTTGCGGCATTTTCTCAAGAGCTTCTTCAAACTGAGATATGGCACTCAAAAAGGCGTTTTTGTGAAAAAAAGCCCATCCCAGAGTATCAGCAATACCCGGATTATCAGGAAATTTTTCTTTTGCCATCTGGGCCAAAGAAAGCGCTTTATCAATATTGCCTCCCTGCTCAATCATGAGCCACGCCAGGTTGTTTGCGGCTGGTGCGTAATCGGGTTTAATGTCCAACGCCTTCCGGTAGAATTTTTCAGCCGTCTCATAATCATTTTTCGCCTGATGCAAAACGCCGAGACTCATAATAGCCGGTAAAAATTTCGCCTGCCTGGCATGAATTTCCTGATATTTCTTTATCGCCTTATCCATTCTGTTTGTGGCTAAATAAATTCGTGCCATGGCCTCATAATTGGCCAGCATCTCAGGCTCCTGGTCGATAGCGGCATTGAATGACTCTTCAGCCTTTTTAACGTCCTGCTTAAAAAGATAGATGTTGCCCTGTTGACTGTATAAGAATGATAGAAGCCGTGGATTATCTTTGTGTGCCTTGATTTGATCCCGGCAAAAGGCAAATGCCTTCTCAGGCTGTTTTTCTGCCAGATAGATGGACATAATATTCCGCATGCTTTGCGCCGAGGCAGGCTCTCTTTCCAGCGCACGTTGATACTGGTCAAGAGATTTCTTCATGTCTCCTTGAATACGGTACAACGCTCCCAGCGCAAAATATCCGGCGCTACTAAGAGGCACATATTCAACAACCTTTTTAAAAGCTGTTTCTGCCTCTTTATATCGTTTTTGTGCTATGTTTATCTGCCCCCACAGAAGATTTGCTCTTAAATTTTTCGAACTGACCTTAAGGACTTCCGCACACTCCTTTTCCGCTCTGTCCAGCTCATTCTCTCGTATCAGTATTTCGGTTATTAACAGCCGTGCCTTCACAAACTTGGGGGCCTTTTTTATCGCCTTCTCCAGACTCGCCTTGCCTGACTGATCATTTCCCAATCCAAGATGGGCCAACGCTTGATAAAAATGGACTTCTCCGGATTCGGGCACGTCCTTAATCACCTTTTCCAACACACTTAGAGCAGCCCGATAATCACGTTTTTTAAGTAACAGCCTGCTCTTTAAAAGTCGAGCATAGTCATCGCCCTGATTTTTGCCCAAAATCTCCTGAACGGAACTTTCCGCTTTTTCGATATCCCCTTTTTCAAAATATATAGAAGCCAGAGCCCTTCGAACTCTTAAATCCTCAGGAGCGATCTCAACCCCTTTTTGCAGAAACTTTATCGCTTTTTCCATTTCGCGTTTTACAGTATAAAAGTTTGCCAGAATTAAAAGCGGCTCTACTTTCGCAGGTGCAACTACAGTCGCCTTGACAAACATTGATTCGGCTTTTTCGGGCTGTTTACGGGCCAGATAAAATTTCCCCAACTCAATCAAATAAAGTAAATTTTTCGGGGCCTTTTGAATCGCTTCATGGAACTGTTCTTCAGACTGATTAAATTTCTTGATCGCCGAATAGAACCTTGCAAGATTTAAGTTGTGCAGCGGGTTATCTGAAAATAGCTGAATGATCCCGCGAATCGTTTTTTCGGCCTTATCCAGCTCCTTTTGGATGGTATAAAAATTTACCAGCTCATATAGTGCACGAGGTGCCCTGGAATCAACTTCCACAGCTTTTAAAAATGATACTTCCGCCTTTTTATACTCTTTGGAAGCTGTCAGAAATTTGCCCAATAATAAATGAGAATTTTCATTTTCAGGGTCAAGAGATATTGCTTTTTCAACTTGTTCAATAGCCTCTCCAAACTTCCCATCAAGGGCAAGGATCTGCGCCATGATCAATAACCCCTCAATATTGTCCGGTTCAGCCTGCAGCACAATTTTTGCCCTTTCTCCGGCCTCCTTAAACTTTTTTCCCAGAATATAGAATTCCGCAAGCTTTAATTGTGCCTTGGTGTAGCCGGGTTGAATATCCGCGGTCTTGTAGAACTCCTGAAAGGCATCCCTGACTTTTTTCATCTTCAGATACACTTCACCCAGCCGATAGTGACCATCCGCGTATTCCGGATCAAGCTGAATCACATTTTTCAGCTCAATCATCGCCTCCTTAAACCGGCTATCCTGAATATATTTTTCCGCCTTGCTCATATGGTTTTGCATCTTTTCTTCTTTACTTGCACAACCGCCAAACAAGAAAACAAGCATCACAACACAAAGAGAAACCATATAAAGTCTTCCGAAAAAGTTATCATTACAATATCCTGATATCATTATAAAAACTATCTCCTTAGTTTGTTGCCGGTTACCTGTTAAACACCTGTCACCTACCACCTATAAGCTATCACCTACCACCTGTCACCGGAATGTACAACGATATAATATTGTTGCCGGATTCACTGTGCACAACAATAGTAGCCTTATATTTTTCTAAAGGAACTAATGAATAATATAATCCTAATATATTATTCATATCCCTATCGGTCAATTGATCCACAAAATCGCAGTCTATGCGGTCTATCACCGTATCATCTTCTTTAAGTATTTTTGATCCATTATTAAAAAAATCTATCCGAATCGTCTGGTTCTGAATCATACTTTGCACGGTTATTTCAGTACAATTACCAAACAGTATTGACTGATATGAATAAAGTAACAAAAAGTCCATACTCTGTGCAAAATCAGAGTATCGGCCGTCAATCAATGGCAAATCTTTTTTCGGCAGATAATGAATATTACATTTTTTATTGGTTAATTTTATTGTAATATCCTGCAAAAAATTGATCTTATTCTCTATTATACGAGTTAGATCTATATGGTACTCAGATTTTGCCATATCTGCATCGTGTTTTTTCTTTAAAGATCCAAAAACGGTTGAAATCTCATTAAACTTGCCGGAGACAAAGTCTAAAGCAGATATTGCATCCCCTGCCCTAGTTTTCAATTCCGGATCAACCGGAAATTTTTCCATCTGTTTGTAAAGCTTTTCAAACCGGAGTAAACTTAATCCGAGTTGTCCTGCAAGCTGAGAAAAGAGTATATTAATCGACTCAGAAAATATCAGGGATATGGCCCCTAAATATGTAAGGTGTTGGGAGGCTGTTATACTTTTTTGAAGCAAATCCATCCGCTTGTCAGAATAACCGGCAGACATTTTTATCATACTCTGAGGCTCGGGATAAAACCTTGCCGCTTTTTTATATAAAGACGGGTTAATAGAAAGCTTCTTCTGGAATAGTATTCCTAAACGGCAGGTTCCGTTCTTTTTATACCACCTCACCGCCCCCTCAGTTTCAACCCGTTCTCCTGTTTCAGGAACATCAAAAAAGAGTTTTAAAGAAGTGTTTTTGGACAAACAGGCAGTTACGTTGGCAAGGGCTCCATTGGGGCTTATGTTTTCTATGCAACCCTTAAAAGACCCTTTCACGTTGGTACTGGAAAAGGTGGCCGGTATTGCTAACGGAATTCTGTACTCACGTCTTTTTTCCATGAAATGCTCATCATGCATCATGCAACTATTTCTCCCCATTAGTTCTTCGACCCAAATCTATGCACCTATTTGTGGAAGTTAATTCGTCCACGTTCCTATATATTTTTGGCAGGTCGTAATTTTTTTCAATACTTTTCCACCCTGTAAATTTTTGAACATAACAAAAAAAAGAATAAACTTAGCGCTTTTGGGGCGAACTTTCAAGCTATAATTTAGAAATACTGTCAAAGTAATATAGTGCCTGAACGAAAACTGCTAATTTTTCCAATTTCTGCGTCAGGCTTAGGAACGTGGACGAAATAATTTCCGGTTTTCGTTCGGGCACTATTTATGTAATTGTTGCACTATTTATGTAATTGTTATATTTAATGCAAGCAATTTTAATACCATATTTTATGAGAATGATAGAATTTTACTATGAATAAAGTTTTTAAAAACGCTGATAAATTTTAGAAAACAAAAAAACTGCCGATAGTATATAAAAAGAAAACATCTCAACAAAGGAATTGATATCATATAGTTATCCATAAGTAAAAATAAAAAATGATTTCGCAATAATTTATATCTCAAGGAATAATACAGATACGAATTTTTTTGTGCTTAAACAAAATCGGAACGAATTTTCCGGCTTGATGCTAAATAAAAGTGAAATGCATTGCACACAAAAAGAGATAACTTTTGCACTATAGTGGAAAACTATTTCACATTTGGTTATCATTTTACTTGATTTCTTCATTTCTACTATGATTAAATATATAAAATATAAATCAGCTATCATCTCCGCGCCGAAGGTGCACCAAATAGTCATGGGTCTTTAAAATGCCTAAAAAAACTATACTTTTCATAGAAGATGATGATTTAATTCGCAAAATCATCGAAGAATTTCTCAAAGAATCAGGATACCTTGTTTTAAAAGCAAAAGATGGACTCGAAGGGATAGAAATGATCAACAAGGAAGTTTTTGATTTGATCATTACAGATGTTGTTTTACCTCATGTCAGCGGTATCGGAGTCATCAAAATGGCAAAAATCAGGCGCCCCGAAGTTCCGATTATCTGCATTACGGGATATGGCTATTTTCCGGAAAAGTTAGCTGAAGAAGAACATGCCGACAAGATATTACATAAGCCTTTTGAATTTAAAGAATTAGCTGAAGCCATCAAAACCTTGTTAAAAAACAAATAAACATTAAGTTAGTTGAATTATCACCATTTGACCAATCACGAAACGGAGCTAAGTTCTCTTTATGTCTTTTCCGGAACCCGTAATTTTAGGTAACAGCGAACCAATTAAAAAGATTAAAGAGTTGATCAGAAAATTGGCAGATATTGATCTGAATGTACTGATTTGCGGCGAAACTGGTGTGGGAAAGGAACTAGTAGCTCGATCTCTCCATTATTATTCTCATAGAAAATCAAAGCCTTTTATTAAAGTAAATTGCACTGCCTTGCCAACGGAATTAATAGAAAGCGAACTTTTTGGTTATGAGAAAGGAGCATTCACCGGAGCTGATCAACAAAAATTAGGTAAGTTTGAGCTTGCTGATGATGGTTCTATCCTTCTTGATGAGATTGGTGAAATCCCACCGTTTGTTCAAGCCAAACTGCTGCAGATACTGCAAGATCGAGAATTTCCAAGGGTAGGGGGTTATAAAAATATTGAGATAGCAGCAAGGGTAATTACAGCCACCAATCGTGATCTTAAAGCCGATATAATCTCAGGCAGTTTTAGAGAAGATCTTTATTATCGCATTAACATTATAAAGATAACTGTTCCACCTTTAAGAGAACGTAAAGAAGATCTGGAATTGCTGATTAATTGTTTTGTAAAACAGCAGCAAGAAAAATATAAACTCTACGATATCAAGATTCCTTCCCGTATTATTGACCTCTTTTATCAATATCATTGGCCTGGGAATATTCGCCAGCTCGAAAACTATATAAAGCGCTTTGCCATACTCGGTAATAGCGATACAGATGAATTCGAAAATGAATTCCTGGTACAAGTAAATAAAGAGCAGCAACTAAACAAAAAACATTTACAAATAGAAACAAAAAATCCTTCTTCCGATACTCACATAGATGAACCGAACACCGGGAACTTTTCCTCTTTGAAAGAAATCAGGGACAGGGCCGTTTTTAAGGTTGAAAAAGAGATAGTCAAGAAAGTACTTGATGAAAACAATTGGAATAGAAAAAAAACCGCCAAGATCCTGAAAATCAGCTATAGAACTCTTCTTTACAAGGTAAAAGACATGGGAATTAAACCGAGTTGATAGCCACGGAAACAAACCGAAGAGCTCAGGAATTATCTAACAGCACAGGTTGAAATATTTTGCATATCATGTGCACTTGCTTGCGTTTTTATGTGCAAAATACTGTTACTTGCAGAAATTTTTTTCATGCTGAAAAATGTGAAGAGTGAAAGCTCATACAACCAGTAACTAATCCTTCAATTCCAACATTCAATCATACAAGACACAGATAAACAAATTTGTTCATACCACCCCAGTCATCCAATCCATGGCACAACTCTTGCTTTCTCAATATATCAAAATATAGAATTAACGATAGCAATTCTTAAAAAACATGGACAACAATATGGCAAATACCTCTCCGATTCTTATCAACGCAACGAATTATAGTTACGGGGAATATTTAAAGAGCCTGGTAAACCAATTCGGCATTCAACATGCTGTGGTGACAGATCACGCTCTAACATGGGACTTGTTTACCTGTTTGAATCCCAAATTAGCCATATTTGAAACAGGGCATATAGTATCTCCCATCCTCCTTAAAGCAATAACATATACTTCTTTTTCTCTTATTGTGATTTCTCAAGAGGATATCCATGCTATAAGGAAAAACAATAATTTGATATACTTGGGAAAGCCGCTCCATCCATACATTTTAAAAAAGGCTATCAAAAAACAATTCATCAAAAATAATGAGAAGCTCCCTCGTAACGTCCATAATGAACCATTCATTATGGGTAATACAAAAAAAATATATGAAATCAGAAAAATTATTGCCGGTATCAGCAATACTGATCTTTCTGTTTTAATTCTGGGTGAGACCGGTACAGGGAAAGGACTTGTAGCTAAGGCTATTCACAATAATTCCAATAGAAAAAATAATCCTTTTTTAGAAATAAACTGCGCAAACATCCAATCTTCGCTCTTTGAAAGTAACTTTTTTGGATATAAAAAAGGGGCATTTACCGGCGCACTGAAGGACAAAGCAGGCAGTTTTAACATAGCCGACTCAGGTACCATGTTTTTGGATGAAATCTCCGAAATGCCACGGTTTATACAGGCAAAATTTCTGCAAGTACTTCAGGATGGGGAATTATTTCCGATTGGCGGCACTGAAAATTCTAAAGTCAATGTCAGAATAATAGCCGCTACCAATGCGAATCCACTGAAATTAATCGAACAGGAATGCTTGCGCCAGGATCTTTATTATAGACTCAATGTTATTAACATAGTCATCCCGCCGTTGAGAAAACGAAAAAAGGATATCAGCTTGCTGATGGAATTCTTTATCGAAAAATACTGTCTTTTTTATAATAAAAAGCCTGTCAACCTATCGAAAAGATTGTGCAATATGTTTATAGATTATGACTGGCCCGGAAATGTCAGGGAATTGGAAAATACCATAAAAAGTATTATAGCGCTCGAAAATGAAGATTTTGCACTAAATGAACTGAAAAAAAAAAGAGTCAGGGAATACCTGGAGGATAAAATAAAACAGGAATTATATGACAATATAGGCAGACTCTCCCTAAAGGAAATAACCCGTAAAATAGCGAGGCAGGCTGAAGAAGATGCAATAACAAAAGCGCTGAATGTTTCAGGAAAAAACAAAAAAATAGCGGCTAGGTTACTAAAGGTCAGCTACAAAAGCCTTCTGAATAAGATTAAGGAATTTCCATTATGACTCAAACCGCAAATCTCAACGTAAAATATTATTTAGATCTGGCCTTAAGAAGAAAATGGTGGATTATTGTCTCTTTTGTTCTTTCTCTTATAATCGGTCTTGTGTGCATCAAGGTCATTCCAAAGACCTTCAGGGCAAACACCCTGATTCTTGTGCAGTCACAAAAAATACCCGATTCTTATGTTAATTCTACAGTGACAGAAAGTGTTCAGAGCAGGCTGCATACAATCTCTCAACAAATATACAGTCGAACCAATCTGGAAAAGATCATCAAAGAATTTAATCTGATCAAAAAAGAAAATGAGACCGAGACCGAAAAAAAATCCGTATCAATGCTGATTGAGTCCCTTCGCCGCAAAATCAAAGTTGATATGCGACAGCGTGATAAAAGATCTTCCGTGCAAGCATTCGAGATATCTTTTGAATGGCGCGATCCCGGGATCGCAGCAAATGTTACCAATGCCATTGCTTCCCAGTTTATTGAAGAAAATCTGAAAGTACGCGAAGCAATGGCCATGGGGACCACCGACTTTTTACAAAACGAAGTAACAAAGATAAAGGAAGATCTCGAAAATCAAGAAAAGGCCGTTGAAGAATTCAAGAAGAAGTATATGGGAATGCTTCCTGATCAACTTCAAGCAAATATTGATCTTCTCGGACAGCTAAAAGATCAATTCAGCAATATTGAACTGAATGTGCGCAACGAACAGGAAAAAAGCATATTCTTGCAACGACAAATGGAATTCTTTGAAGCTCTAAAGTCAAATAGTAAAAATACTAATAAAATCGGCAACTCTTTACAACCGGTAACAGTCTTTGATCGGCTCGACTCCTTCAAACAACAATTAGAAAAACTGCGGTCAAGGTATACTGAAAAGCATCCGGATGTCATCACGCTCAAACGTGAGATAGCAGCATTGGAAACAGAAATGCAGACGAAACAGGATCGGAACGATGATGACAAATCTTCCGGCAATGCAACTGATGAAACACATCTTCCGTTGTCGGAAGGTCTTGATGACATTGCCAGGCAGCGTGAAGAACTAAAAATAGAGCTGGAACGGATCAACAAGAACATAGGTGCCTATAAAGCCGAAACGGAAAAAATAAAAAAACAAATTTCCTTATATAGAGAACGGATCGAACGTACTCCTGAAATAGAGCTGAAATTAATCAAATTAACGCGGGACTATGCAACCATACAAAAAAGATATGGATCACTCCTGGACAAAAAGATCAATGCGCAATTATCTGAACAGCTTGAACGCCGGCAAAAAGGAGAACAGTTCAAAGTTATTGATCCTGCAATAGCTTCTGATAAACCTGTGAAACCGGATGTCAAAAAAATTATGCTGATTGCCTTGATGGCAGGCTTGGGTATCGGCTGCGGTCTTGCTTACCTGAGAGAGATAATAGACGGCAGTTTTTACAGCACGGATGACCTTGAAAGCTTTCTTGAAACCAGGATATTAGTGAGCATACCATCTGTAAAAGGAAATATATAACATGGGAAAATTTTATCAGGCATTAGAGAAATCGAAAGACCAAAAAGACCGGGAAATGCCTTCGGATGTATTGAAGTCGTCTGTGAATCCAACCACAGATCTTTTTGTAGTAAAACATCCTGATTCTCCTGCCGCAGAATATTTTCGTTTTTTACGCTCAAAGATTATTCATCCTGCTCATGGAGAGCCTCCCCGTACAATAATGATTACGAGCGCGCTCAGGGGCGATGGCAAGACTTTTGTAGCCGCTAATCTGGCAGCATGTATTGCTCTTGGAATGAATGAACATGTGCTTCTTCTTGATTGTGACTTGCGTGATTCCGGCCTTTGCACAGTTTTTGGAATCGACAAAAAACGCAAGGGTCTTTCTTCTTATCTTACAGACAGATCAGACATAGCAGAGCTATTATGCAAAACAGGTGTCTCAAAACTCACGGTACTTCCTGGTGGCAACAGCATCGACAATCCTTCAGAATTGTTATCCTCGGAAAAAATGCAATATCTGATATCCGAGGTCCGAAATCGTTATCCTGATCGATTTGTAATTTTAGATACCAGTCCACTGGAATTGACCCCGGAGACATCTGTCCTGGTCAATCAGGTCGACGGGGTCTTAATGGTTGTACAGTATGGAAAAACACCTCGAAAATTAGCCAAATCCGCACTCGAACAAATCGGAAAGGAAAAACTCCTCGGTATCGTCTTCAACGGTTACGAAAAGCCAATGCGTAAATATATCCGCTATGGATACGGATACGGCAAAGATGAGAAGGTGGTAGCAAATTAGGTGGTAGCTGATAGCTCATAGTTGATAGGAATGAGAAAATGGATGATCAGTCCCCTCAAAATATGATACTTGACAAGATGATAACTCAAAGGTAAAAATACAAAGCACATACTTGTATTTTTTATTTAATAATAATTACAGGAACTTATTAATACTTTTTCCATGTAAGTCAAGGGGCGGAGCTATATCTGCACATGGATTAGAGTGGACCTTCAACATAGCGGGAATAAATTCAATGTTAAACAAAACTTATCATCTCGTATTTTTTTTCAGCCTCTTATTGGCTGCTTCATTTCCAGAAGTCGAACCGATTCATGCACAGGAAGAATTGGCAATTACAGAAGGCACTTATAAAATTGGTAAAGGAGATGTTCTGGAAATACATGTCTGGAAAGAGCCTGACCTGTCTACAGGAACTTTTGTCAGAATGGATGGAATGATCTCGCTCCCACTTCTTAACGATGTATTGGCTGCCGGTAAAACCCCCATGCAGTTGAAGGAGGATATTAATAAGAGGCTTGGAGACTTTGTCGAGAATGCCACTGTCACTGTCATAGTGAAGACGCCAACAAGCCAGAAATTCTACATTCTTGGAGAAATAGCCCGGACCGGGGAATACCATCTGATAAAAAACCTTACTGTTCTACAGGCATTTGCCCTTGCCGGCGGATTTACCGAATGGGCATCAAAAAAAGAAATCATTCTCCTTCGTCATAAATATGGTAAAAACAAAATTATAAGAGTAAATTATAAAAATATCGTAAAAGGGAAAGATTTTAGTCAAAACATACTAATACAAGCAGACGATACTATTATAGTTCCATAAAAAACAATATTGAACACAGATTTTAATTTTCTATCTGCGTTTATCTGCGAAAATCTGTGTCCTAACTTCTTAATAATAAAATGAAAACAACAATTTTTTTTCTCATAGCGACATGTGTAATCTTGTTTTCCACTTCACCATCTTTTGGATTTCAGGCAACCTTTACACCCGGCATCTCGTTTAGCGAAGAATATACAGACAATCATTATCGGACAAACAACAATAAAGAACACGAATACATCACAACTGTATCCCCTTCATTCAAAGCTCAAATCCTCGAAAAAAACAGCGGCGCCGAAATCTTCTATAAACCGGAATACGCTGTTTACGATAAATTTGATGAAAACAATATATTACGCCAAAGGATTGATTTTTCCGGCTGGGCAGAGATAGCAAAAAATTTCCGACTGGGTGTTAGTGACTCATTCGTGTATACTGAAGAACCTGATACAGAAGAAGATGCAACTATCAGGAAAAACAGAGAACCATACTACACGAACTCTGCCGGTTTAAATCTGACCTGTCAATTTGGTGAATCAGATTCTTTCAAACTGGGATATCTTCACAGTCTCCTTGAAAACAAAGACCCGGCTATTGAAGATAATGAGCGTCATAATCCGTCAATAGCTATCACTTACTGGCTTATACCTCGCCAATTAGGACTTGAAACAAATGTTTCCTATACAAGGGGCAAATTAGAAATATCAGACGATTTTGACAATTGGACAGGAAACGTACAATTAATCAAAAGTTTTGCCAAACATTTTAGAGGATTTATCCAATACACCCATACCTATATGGATTATCAGGGTGATCGTGAAAATTATCAGATTTATGATCCCTCAATAGGCATAGATTATACAATTGATCAAGATACACACTTATCTTTTAGTGTTGGGTATTTTTACCAGGACAGGGAAGAAAGTGAAAACGAGTCCGGACCATCCATAAGCGGTAATCTTGGAAAATCCTGGACGTTTAAGCGAGGTTCTATAAATTTCACAGGTTCAAGTGGTTATGACGAAACCTACTTTGGCGCAGAAAATCTTGGTTTTGATATTTTCTATCAGGCACAATATAATGCCTCATATAGCTTTACAAAATATATAAGCGGTAATATTTCCAGCTCTTACAGAAGAGATAAATATGTGAACCTTAATACTGAAAGAAAGGATAACACCTCAAAAGCCGTTATTGGTTTAACATTCCAGCCCTTACAGTGGATGTCTGTCGGGCTGAATTATATATATCAATCTGTTGATTCAACTCTGGATGAAAACGACTATGTGGAAAACAAAGGCTTAATCAGCATTACCTTGTTTCCCTCTCGCCCATTTCGCAAAAAATAACTTCATAAGGACAACACCCATGAAAATATTAGTAACAGGTGGTGCCGGATATATTGGAAGCCATACCTGCATGGAGCTTTTACATGCAGGATATGATGTGGTAGTGGTAGACAACCTTTCCAACAGTAAGATGGAGTCCTTAAAACGTGTACAG
>DAOWEW010000190.1 GCA_030638305.1 Desulfobacteraceae bacterium | reverse complement strand
TTGGCCAGAGTAATGGTTTCATATCTTACAGGAAAAGATTTAAAACTGAAAAAAATAATCGACAATCTCTTGTCAAATCTGGGCAAAAAACCTGGCGATCTTGTATCTGTTATGGGAAGACATGCTGCCCGGGCCATAGAAGCCAAAATTGTTGCAGACAAATGCGCCGAGTGGGTTGATGAACTTGTGCCCGGCAAACCTTCTTTTCAAGATTTTGAAATACCAAAAACAGGAGCAGGAACAGGACTGACCGAAGCCCCGAGAGGAGCGCTGGGGCACTGGCTTACAATAAAAAATTATAAAATAGAAAGATACCAGTGTGTGGTGCCCACCACCTGGAACTGTTCTCCAAGAGATGATAAAGAAATTCCCGGCCCTGTTGAACAGGCTCTTGAAGGAGCACCTGTAGCGGATGAAAAGAATCCACTCGAAGCCGCAAGAATAGTTAGATCTTTTGATCCATGCATAGCTTGTGCTGTGCATTAGTTGCCCCACCGAAGGGCGCTGAGTTCATGACAGAAAAAAATAAAAAAAACGTTCCACGTATTTTAGCTCCGGCCGGGAATAAAGACTCATTTCTATCTGCTCTTGCAGCAGGGGCGGATGCTGTATATTGCGGGCTTAAAATATTATCGGCCAGAATGGAGGCAAAAAATTTTTCCATTGAAGAATTAATCCCTCTTATTCAACTTGCCCATGATATGGGAACCAAAGTTTATGTAGCATTCAACTCTCTTTTAAAGCAGGATGATCTTAATAAAGCGGGAAGGCTTCTTGATCAGTTGGAGAGGTTTGGCAGACCTGATGCCCTTATAATACAGGACCTGTCACTTATAGAATTAATCAGGCAAACAGGTTTTACCGGAGAAGTCCATTTATCCACACTTGCTAATATAAGCTTTCCAATGGCTTTGAAGTTTGTTTGCAAACAACTTGGAGTCAACCTGACAGTCGTTCCAAGAGAGCTAAGTATAGATGAAATTAAGGCTATGGCTGAGGCCTGTACCAACGGTATTGGCCTTGAAGTCTTTGTTCAAGGGGCTCTTTGTTACGGGATTTCAGGCAGGTGTTACTGGAGCAGTTATATGGGCGGCAAGAGCGGGCTCAGGGGCAGATGTGTTCAGCCATGCCGCAGGTTTTATACTCAGGAAAATAATACCCCCAAAAAATTTTTTTCATGTCAGGATTTAAGCCTTGATGCGCTTGTCAAGATTTTGTTGCCTGTTACTGAAGTGAAGGTCTGGAAGATTGAGGGTCGCAAAAAAGGTCCTCATTATGTTTTTTACACAATCAAGGCCTATCAAATGCTAAGAGATCATGGGAGCGATCCGCAGATGAAGAAAACGGCACTTCAACTGATAGCGCGAGCTCTTGGCAGGGCAGGGACGCATTTTAATTTTTTGTCGCAGCGGCCCTATAATCCGGTAAATATAAGTGGCCAAACCGCTTCCGGACTTTATATAGGAAAAATAAAAGGCCATAAAAACAAACCTTATTTTATTCCAATAGAAGAGCTTTTGCCAGGCGATATGCTGCGCATTGGATATGAAGATGATTCCTGGCATAGTGTAAACAGGGTCGGCAAATACGTGCCGAAAAGGGGGCGCTTTTATCTTAAGCCGGCTTCAGGAAAAAATGTTTTGTTAGGCAGCCCTGTTTTTCTGATAGACAGACGGGAAAAGGCTCTTGGCGACATGATGAAAAAAGTTGAGAATAAGCTGTCCGGGCCGCAGGAGTTTAAAGTTGATTCTTCGACATTTGATGCAAAACTGTCAAAGAGATATAACAAAAAGCAAAGCATATTTGAAATTAATGTATTCAGAAAAATGAACAAGAAAAAATCCCATAATCAGACTGGAATCTGGCTGCATGATGAATTTCGGGAAAAACTTCATAGCGGCATTGCGTCTAATATATGGTGGTGGCTTCCGCCGGTTATATGGCCCGAACATGAGGAAAAATATAAAGAAACTATCGAATTTATATTAAAAAGAGGCGGCCATAATTTTGTTCTGAATATTCCATGGCAGATGGCGTTTTTTAAGGAACAAAAAAAATTAAATCTATGGGCAGGACCATTTTGCAATATAACAAATACGCTGGCCATAGATTCCCTGGCAAATTTGGGTTTTGCCGGAGTTATTGTCAGCCCGGAGCTGGGCCGAAAAGATTATTTGCAACTATCGGAACACAGTCCTCTTCCTTTGGGTATTGTAATATCAGGAAACTGGCCACTTAGCATCTCACGCTTTTTGTCAGAAGACGTTAAAACAGAAGAGTTATTCAGCAGCCCAAAGGGAGAACAGGCCTGGGTAAAAAAATACGGATCAGACTTCTGGGTATATCCAACTTGGCAGTTGGATCTCAACGAGAAAAAAGAAGTGCTGAAAAAAGCAGGTTACAGTCTTTTTGTACATATGATAGAACCTTTGCCGGAAGGCGTTAAGATGAAAAAAAGGCCCGGTCTCTGGAATTGGGATCTGGATCTTGTTTGAGTGGTCGAGTGGGAAATTATTTTTGGGCGAGATCCAAGTGCCTAAAAAAAGATTTTTATTATTGCGAAACCAGCCACAAGCAATACCACAAATCCAATGGCAAGAATATTGAAGTATTTGTCAATAAAAGCTTGAATCTTTGGGCCGAAAATATAGATAAGTCCTCCAACCAGAAAAAAACGTGCTGCTCTTGAAACCGCTGATGCAATTAAGAACACAGTAAAATTTATATCAAATGCTCCAGCGGATATTGTAAATACTTTATAGGGAATTGGTGTAAATCCTGCAATACCGATAGCCCATGCATCGTATTGCATGTACAGATCCTTGATATATTGCATTTTATGGGTCAGGCCGTAAAGCTGGATGATCTTTTCGCCCACACTAATCATAAACTGCCATCCGATTAAGTAGCCTACACATCCACCAATCAGGGAGCCTGCAGTACAAATTAGAGCATATTTAAACGATTTTTTCGGTATAGATACAGACAGGGCTATTAGTAAAATATCAGGAGGTATAGGAAAAAAGGAAGATTCGCAAAACGCAAGCACAAATAATGCCCATGATCCATAAGGTGTTTTAGCCCAATGGAGAACCCAATTATAAAGGCGACGAAGCATTTATTGATCCCATCCATATTCACCAACAAGCTTGACAAATCGGCATCCGCCCAGGTTTGTTTTGTGAATACCTTTCTCATCTTTGTAAAGCCTGATTAAGCTTTGTGAATATTGATCTCCCACCGGTAAAACCATGCGTCCACCCATTGCGAGCTGGTCAACCAACACTTCGGGAATTTCAGGAGCGCCTGCGGTAACGATAATGGCGTCAAAAGGACTTTCATCTGTCCATCCCGTGGTGCCGTCGGAATATTTGGTAACAATATTGTGATAGCAAAGTTTGTCAAAAAGCCCGCGTGCTTTAATTAAAAGGGAGCGAATTCGTTCTATTGTGTACACACGAAATGTAATTTCTGCAAGAATTGCTGCCTGATATCCTGAACCGGTTCCAATTTCAAGCACCCTGTCATCTTTATCTAATTGCAGCGCCTGTGTCATTTCAGCAACGATAAATGGTTGCGAGATGGTTTGCTGTTCGCCTATGGGCAGGGGAAAATCACCATAAGCTTGATCCATTAGTGCCTCACTTACAAAAAGATGCCTTGGTACTTTGCGAAAGGCCGCAAGAACTTTCGGATCAGTTATCCCGCGTGATTTAATCTGTTTTTCAACCATTTTTTCGCGCTGGCGTTCATATTTTATGAGATCCTTTATCATGATTAAATCATTATCAAATCAACGAAGTTACGTCAAGAATTTAGACAGGAGATAGCAGGGCCAAATATGACAGTTTGACGGATGGGTCGATTTGAGGTATAAAAAAGCTTACTGCAAGTGTGTAGATCAGGAATTTTTGCCACTATCATCTCACCAACAGCCACTAAAAATTACCAAAAGCAGAATTTGGGCTTTAGACCGCAAGCAAATAATGAAAAGAGGATGCAAAAATGAAAAAGATTCCTTTGAATCCGAAAAGGCGGTATTTCTTTATAGCTAGCTACCAACTTAACCTTTAAGGCCATTATATGTACGGAATAAAACATCTAATAGTATCCATTCTATTCACTTTTCTTATTGTTGCTTTTGGTACAACCGGCTACATGATTATCGAAGATTGGGAACTGTTAGATGCTTTCTATATGACCGTAATTACAATGGGTACTGTTGGATATGGCGAGGTTCATGAAATTAGCAACGCGGGAAGATTGTTTACCACTGTACTTATCTTCTTTGGAGTTAGTTACTTTGTGTATGTAACCAGTGTTGTGGTACAATTTATGGTTGAAGGAAAGATGAGAACCATATTGGGGAGGAGG
>DAOWEW010000107.1 GCA_030638305.1 Desulfobacteraceae bacterium | reverse complement strand
CATTAATTCAATGCCGTCATTTCCATTTAGCTTTAGATCGACCAGAGCCAGGTCAAACAACTCATCTTTTGCCATGGTTAAAGCATCTTTTGCCATGTTTGTGCTTGTGACTTTATACCCTTCGGTCTCAAGTCTGAGCCTTAAAACTTCTAACATATTTTTGTCGTCATCTACTATAAGTATATGTTCTCCAGCCATTATCTTATTCTCTGTCTCTCTTTTTTTCTTCAATTACTATATCTATCTCTTTCAATTCCCTTAGCTGTTCTTTCAATTCTTTAAGTTCTTCTATCTGTTTCTTTAGAGTCTCTGCTTGCTCTTCATTCTCCTTTCGAAGCCTGTTTTGCAAAAAATCGGCCGATTCTTTGAACTCTTTGATATCGTTCTCACTGCGAATAAGTTCAGTGACAGTATAGCTCAACACCTGAGCCGTTTCTTTCAACCCGCTCTGGGAAAAATCGTGGATAACACGTTGAAAAAATATTAACGATTTTTCATAATCTCTTTGAGGATTATCAGGATGAAGCCAGATAAGTCCAATATGAAAAAGAGCGTTATCCCCCGGCGAAGCTTTGGGAAAAAGCCTTAAAACTTTTTCATATTCTATTAATGCCTTTTTATACTCCCCTTTAACTATGAACTTCTCTCCCTTTTTAAAGGATTTTTCCGATTGTTGTATCTTTTGGAAGTTTAAAGTAGCGGCACATCCGATCCCCAATAAAAGGATCGTTAAAAAACAGGTACAGTAAAAGAAAAGACACTTCCTTTTCCTTGCTTGCTTTTCACCCATATATCACCTCCATGGGAATTAATAATATGCTTTGCTATATACAGGCCCAATCCTGTCCCTTTACCATGGAGCATTTTAAATTTATCAAATATCTCCTTAATATTCTCTTCCGGAATTCCACAGCCTGTGTCTGATACGGAAACTTTAACAAATTTCTTTTTATTATGCAAAAGATGATCCAAAGTATTCGCGTTCTTTAAAGTGGCGTCAACCGTCACTTTTCCTCCTTGCATTGTAAATTTCATGGCATTGCCTAAAAGGTTACCAAGAGCCTGGCCTATGCGTTCTCCGTCTATATTTACAGGTGGCAGACTGCTGCTAATGTTTACTTCAAGGTTAATCCCCTTGCTTTCGGCAATCGGTCTTATATTTGAAACGCTTTTTCCTATAAGATGGAAAAGGTTGTATTTTTCCATATTATAATCGGTCAGTCCTGCATCCATCCGTGAGATGTCAAGAATAGTATTTACAGACTTTATTAATCTCTCACACTCTTCCTCAATAATACCAATAAGCTTACACTCTTTTTTCGAAAATCGTGTCAAGCTGCCATCAAAAAAGAGCAAGCTTGTTGATTCTCTTATTATCGCTAAAGGAGTACGAAGATCATGCGATATGTTGGAAAAAAGATCCGCCTTGATCTCATCGATCTTTTTTAAGCGGTCGCACATGAGATTAAAGGCATTTGCCAATTCTTTTATCTCGGGAGGAGAAGGTATTGTTATATGCTTTTCAAATTTGCCTTTTGCGATTTCCCTTGTTCCTTTAATCAAGAGAAGAATAGGATAATTAATTGTTTGTGCATTGAAAAATGCAATCAATATTCCCATAATGATAGCAGCTATACTTATTGTTAATGTGACTTCCGAGGCTCTATTGCCTACTTCTCCTGATCTTTTTATCTTTCTTTCCACATCAGCTTTTGCAATTTTTATCACTTGCTCCAGCTTGTCGGCTATCTCGTTGATAAGCTTCTTTTTTTCCTCTTGATCTTTTTTCTGAGGATATTTGTTGTCAATCTTTAGCGAATGAACCAGATTTTGCACTATAGAAAAATATTGACCGTGCAACTTTTTTATATCGGAAATCAATCTTTTTTTTTCCGGAGTATCTATAAGGACGCTCATCCGCTCAAAATCGGTCTCAATGTGTTTTTCAATCTCCAAAAATTGATGGTAAAAATCTTTATCTCTTGAAACTATATATTTTTTTTCAAATCCCCTCTGAGAAAGTGCATTATCTCTTAATCCAGCCACTATCCTTATGGTTTCACCATCTGAACTGATTGAGCGGGTGATCTGGTTCAACTGATCAAGCCTGAAAGTAGTGTAAATTCCCAGAGCGACAACAACCATCAAAATAGCAAGGTAGCCAAGAACAAGTCTTTTAAAAATGTTAAATCTTCTTATATATTTTATTAGCCAGCATTTCATCTAATCTGTTTTTCCAAAACTGTCATTTTGTTATCCGTTCATTGAGCATTTTGAGGATAGCACATGAAACAGAAAAATCAAAAGACATTTTATCCATTCCCATTGCTGTACGCAGCTATAATAAACCCCGCTGCGCAAATTAAACAGAGAATATAGATTCTTGACAATTAAAGCTCAAATTTGTAAAAGTTCACCATGGAAGGACACGAAGTTTCACTGAAAATTATAAGGAAAATGTATGAATGAATTGTTTGTAAGAACCTGTGTATCAACTGACGGTGACTTTATTTATGGCATTCACAAACCCGATTATACAGTTGTCAATCTCAGGGGAAAAAATCATATAGCAACGCTTGGACATATTAACGGCAAAACCGCTGTTGAAAACAAAATTAACTTTCCTTCAAATGATGTAACAATTGACAACGCAGACTGGGTATTTGAAATCTCCAATCCGTTTTCTTTTATGGGCGCAACTTTTATATTAAAGTCAAGCGCTGACAAAAGAATAGAAAATGCAAATCCTTTTGATATTATTAACAAATGCAAATCTTCAAAATTAAAAGACGGTATAAATGAAGTCAAAGACAATGATCCGCTGACTATATCTTTGGGCAAAACATCCACGGACACAGATTTACTTATTGAGTTAGCCCAAAAGTCATGTTTGTTTGAGTTTGATCCACACACAGGCGAGCCTGTTGGTATTCAATATAAAAAAACAAAAAATGGAGAAATTCGACAGGCAATTAAAAACCATCATTTGTTTGAAATCGTATCCAACAATCCTTTTTTACCCGATACTTATAAGCAGGCAATGGTACTTATTCCCGGTATCCAGGGCCCTAATAAAATTGTTGGAGAGTATAAAAAGTCTGCCGGCACTCATATCTGGGAATATCTGAGAGAAAACAGCTATATCCCATGGGGACATTATGCAGCAAACATGGCACATGATTCCATCAGGTATAAAATCGAAGCGCTTAAAAAAGAAGATTTGATCGGTCTTAGACATTTATACTACCAGAGGGTTTACACACAGGTCGCCCAGAGTCTGAGCATTTCCGTTCCCGCAAAAAAACGTACTCTCACAGAAGAAGAGTTAGAGTCTTTACGAATAGATCTTCTTAAAACCATAAAACATCATGAAGAAGATAAAATCAATTTGCCTTTTAACGCATCAATGTGGGGATGGAATTTCGGATTTGATCTATCTCCTTCAGGATATCGTCTCAATGCATCTCACCAGCAAATACACCAGCAATTTGCCATCGTGCCCAAATATACTCAGGGTTTTATCAATGGAAAAAATGATGAAAGCCACACTTTATTTCCAACCTATACTCAAGGAGATGAAGTAGCTTATTTCTGCCGCCGATTTAGAAATAGCACAGGCAAAAACTTCTTTAAAACATACATTAATGCCATAAAAAATAACAGGAGAATGGATGGTAGAAAAGACAAGGCAAAAAGCCTTATTTTTTATCAGGATGAAAATATTATGGCTTTTGTACCAAAAGCACAACGCTCTCAAGGAGAAGTGCAGATTATGGCCACAGCAAAGTGCGGTAATATTCTTGAGGCAAATTCTACAGTAAGAAGGTCTCTTGACATGGCTATTTTGACAACTGTAAGGATGCTGGAAAAACTGGGTGTAGAAATGATGATTTGTTACGAAACATCCAGGAGATTTGATAATCCAGACAATGACCAGCGGCTTATGTACACTTTTATTCCACGTCATCCTAAATCACCGGGAACTTACAGCCAGTGGCTATCTCGCTGGATTATCGGGCATTATCCCGAAGACTTCGCTTATACCTGTAATAAGACCGTTAATCAGGTATTTTGATGTTTTTTAAAAAGATAAAACTGGCTGCTTCCAAATACTGGCTTATTGCTCTTGCCGGTCTGATGTGGAGCACAGTGGGTGTAATGCTTTGCAGCATGGCTTATTGCTGGCTTAAAGAGGTTGATTGGCTGACTGCTTTCCTGTTTGGACTATCTGGAATTATTTTGTCGTTGGCAGCATATCGCTTTGGATTTTCCGGAATCGCTCGAAAAAATATTAACCGTATCTGCCTGCTCCCTGAAAAAGGATGTATTTTTGCATTTCAGGCCTGGAAAAGTTATCTTATTATTGCCTTTATGATTGCACTTGGAATCATTTTGCGGCATTCTCCAATTCCAAAACACTACCTGGCAATTATCTATACTACCATAGGCGGAGCGCTTCTGCTGTCAAGTTTACACTATTACCGAATAATTCTCAAAAAACCATTACGGCCCTCAAAAAAAATCTAATTGATGTCCAATTTTAACACTAATGACAACCAGGTACCGGGCGGAATTTATCTTTGTCAGGTAAATGAAGAAATTTCCTGCGGAGCATGTTGCGGTTTATATAATGTTGCCAATCCATCGTACGAGTCTATAATGGAAATGCTTACATGGCGCACTGATTCTTTCTTACACGTTAAGCGAGACATGGACGCTATACTCGCCTTCAAGGAAGAAGTCGAAGATAAAGAACCACAGGAGAGGCCCTTTCCCGAATTTCATCATTGTCCATACATTGGTCTGGTGGGAAAAGAGCATTCACGCGTGGGTTGCCTGTTACATCCGCTGTTGGACGAAAATAAAGGCATAGATTTCAGAGGCCTGAGCTTTTACGGAGGCATGGCATGCCGGATTTATTTCTGCCCAACATATCACCATCTCCCAGGGGCTTTCAAAGAAATAGTCCGTGAAACGGCAAGTAACTGGTATGCATACGGCCTTGTAATTACTGAAACAAAATTATTAAACACGATTTTTGAAGAAGTGAAAAATTGCCTTAACCAGCCATTAATAAAAAACGACATATTAAAAAATAAAAATGCTCTTGAGGCTGTTAGAAAGCTTTTAGATTTAAAAATTAATTGGCCTTTCAGGCGACGGTCTTCTCCAGGACCTGCAAATTATTTTTTTGAAGACCGGCTTTATTCCAGACCTCCTGTAAATTATGAAACAATCGGGAAGTCTGTATCCAGGCATAACGCCATCTTACAAGAGTTAGAGTCCCAGTTTAATTCAGCAAATGAATTACATGCGGCTGAACATCTAATTGATAGATTACTGGAATCAATAATAGGAGAATAAGGAACGTGGAAGTTATTTCGTCCACGTTTCTTAGGGTTTGATCATCTGTGGTAACTCAATTTTGTTATATCCGTCCGCAAGGCTGGTATTTACATGCACGACACCGCTGTTCAGATTCTTGAGGGGATAGTCATTGGTGACTACAGGAAGGTTGTCGGCAGCATCCTGGTCTTTTAACACGGTTCCTGCCGGGACATAGTGTCCATCTGCGATACTAACTCCCATGATAATGCATCCGGGTTCGATCACACAGTTTTTCCCTACCTTTCCTTTAAAGACGAGCGTCTGCATACCAACAAACGTATCATCCCCTACACATGCAGGGCCGTGAATCTGAACCTGATGAGCCAAAGAGACCCTTTTGCCTATGTGAACAGCAAACTTTGTCCCCTCAACTTCAACCAGGTTTTTCTCAATCGGCTGGCCATTATGCTCTGTTTCAAGTGCGTGGATGATTACCCCTTCCTGCACGTTTGCTTCGTCTCCGACAAATATCGGCTGTCCTTCATCACCTCGCACCGATGCAAAGGGCGAAACCATAACTCTTTTGCCCACCGATACATGCCCGATAACCGTTGCAACTGGGTGAATGCAGGCAGATGGGTCAATTTCAGGCATATATTGTTTTCGGCAAAAATCTGTAATTACACTTTGATGTATCATATTGTTCCTCCAATCTGTTATTTTCTATCAGGCCCTTAATCCGGCATGAGCGTTTTCAACACATCCTTTTTTCCCACGATTCCTGCCAGCCTTTTTTTATCCATCACAGGAAGGGTGTGGAAATTCTTGCCAACCATGAGTGCGGCTACCTCTTCAATGCTCGTTTCTAACTGAACGGTGACAGGATTTGGGGTCATGGCGTGGGCAACTGTGGTAGCCGCTATCTTCTGCGCCTCCCTTTCGAGCTGTTTTATAGAAGTCAAGGGAATAAACCCATCCAGAATGGTAAAAAAGGAGGGGATTGGAAGTTTTTTCTGCTGCGCAATCAGGTCACTCTGGCAAAGGATTCCAACCAGACTTCCCATTTCATCCACCACAGGTACGCCATTGATGCCTTTTTCCAAAAGAAGTTTTGTGGCATGAGCAATCTCTGTCCCGGGCAAGACAGTGATCGGATTTTCTGTCATGATATCTTTTACTTTAAGCATGGGCTACACCTTGCTATTATCTGAATTGAATGTTTTTTGTGCGAACCCTTAAGTTCCCATTGTCCATGATGCCAGGTATTTTTCCTGTTCAGCAGTTAGCTTGTCAATAGCCACTCCCATGTCTGCAAGTTTTTCTCTTGCAATCTCCATATCTATTTCTTCAGGTACCGGATAAACATCATTTTCAAAAGACTTTGTACTTTTTACCATATATTCTATGCTTAATGCCTGGTTGGCAAAGCTCATATCCATAACACTTGAGGGATGTCCTTCGGCAGCCGCAAGATTTATCAGTCTGCCTTCGCCAAGAATATTTATAATTCTGCCATCTTCAAGAGTATATTCATCCACAAAGGGTCTAATTCTTTTTACAGCTTTCGTAATGCTCTTTAAGCCTTCGAGATCAAGCTCAACATTAAAATGGCCGGAATTTGAAACAATAGCGCCATTTTTCATAATCTTGAAGTGACTTTTTCTTATAACATTTATATTGCCGGTAACAGTACAAAAAATATCGCCGATTTTTGCTGCCTTACTGATCGGCATAACGCTAAAACCATCCATTATAGCTTCAAGAGCGGCAGTGGGATCAACTTCAGTTACAATAACATTTGCGCCCATCCCTTTTGCTCGCATTGCAAGGCCCTTTCCACACCATCCATAGCCGCAAACAACAAAATGTGTTCCTGCAATCAGGCGATTTGTTGCGCGTATGATTCCATCCAGAGTACTCTGGCCTGTGCCATAACGATTATCAAAAAAATGCTTTGTCTTTGCATCGTTCACAGCTATGATGGGATATTTCAAAACTTTGTCTGCAGCCATGCTTCTAAGCCGAATAATTCCGGTTGTGGTTTCTTCAGTACCTCCCTTCATTTGGTCAGCAAGCTCCGGTCTTTCCGAGTGAATAGTAGAAACAAGGTCGGCACCATCATCCATTGTGTACTGAGGATCAGCATCAAGCACTGAATTAATGTGTTTGTAATATGTTTCATTGTCCTCACCTTTTATGGCAAAAACAGGAATTTTGTCATCCTTTACGAGAGATGCAGCCACATCGTCCTGTGTACTTAAAGGGTTTGAGGCGCAAAGAAAAACACTGGCTCCTCCTGCTTTTAAAATTTTCATAAGAGATGCCGTTTCTGTCGTTACATGAAGACAGGCTGCAAGAGTCAGACCTTTTAATGGTTTTTCTTTTGCAAATCTTTTTCCTATGCGGTTCAGAACAGGCATGCTTTGATTAGCCCATTCTATGCGAAGCGCGCCATCTTTTGCGAGTTTTATATCCTTGATATCATAATCCACTATATTATCTCCTTTATACGCAGGTTATAGTCCGGCTTTTTCTCTAATAATGTCTTTCATATTTGTTTTTTCCCAGGTAATTTCCGGTTCAGTCCGACCAAAGTGGCCATATGCCGAGGTGGTTTTGTAAATCGGCCGCAAAAGATCAAGATATTCAATTATCGCTGCCGGCCTTAAATCAAAGATCTCTTTGATTATTTCTTTAACTCTGGATTTGGGTACAACTCCCGTGCCCATTAGATCTACCATAACAGAAACCGGCTCTGCTACGCCTATGGCATATGCTATCTGCACTTCACATTTTTTTGATAGACCTGCTGCAACAATATTTTTTGCAATATGTCTGCCCATGTATGAAGCGCTTCGATCAACCTTGGAAGGATCTTTTCCGGAAAAACATCCACCGCCATGGCTCCCCTGACCACCATAAGTATCAACAATGATTTTTCTGCCCGTAAGACCACAGTCTCCCACGGGGCCGCCAATTACAAATCTGCCTGTAGCGTTAATATAATAGTTGGTATCTCCATCCCTCATTTCCTTTGGGATAACCTTTTTTATTACTTCTTCTATGATAGCTTCTCTCAGTTCCTCATATTCAACATCCGGTTTATGCTGGGCGGCTATTACCACGGCATCAACTCGTTTTGGCATGCCGTTTTCATATTCGATTGTAACCTGTGATTTTCCGTCAGGCCGAAGAAAATCAAGAGAACCGTTCTTTCTAAGCTTTGACAGACGGCGGCATAGCTTGTGAGCATATATTATGGACATAGGCATTAATTCAGGAGTTTCATCACATGCAAACCCGAACATAAGCCCTTGATCTCCTGCGCCCTGGTCCTTGAACAGACCCTCACCTTTATTTACACCCTGAGCAATATCCTGCGATTGATGGTCTATGCTGGTAATTACCGAGCATGTTTGCCAATCAAATCCCATTTTGGAAGAATGGTATCCTATATCGCGAATTGTTTCTCGAACGATCTGGGGAATATCAACATAGCAGTCAGTTGTAATTTCACCTGCAATAAAAGCCAGGCCGGTTGTTACAAGAGTCTCACATGCAACTCTGCAAAATTTATCTTGCTCAATAATAGCATCAAGGATGGAATCTGATATACGGTCGGCAACCTTGTCAGGATGCCCTTCGGTAACAGATTCTGAAGTAAAAAAGAATTGTTCTTTGTTCATAAATGTCTCCTTATAATAGTAATTCGCCAGGATTTTTTCTATGGGTTAAGAATAGCGTTATCTATAAGACGAGTCTTCCCTACTTTGACTGCAAGAGCCATTAGCGCTGGCCCGTCTATTTTTTTCATATCAACAAGTGATTGTGGATCGCAGATAGCAATATAATCAATTTTGGTATCTGTGTGTGACTTTATAATTTCCAAAGCAGTATTTATAATTTTTTCCGAATCATTTATACCGCTGCCAAGAAGAGCCTGCGCCTTTTGCAGCGATTTGTAAATACATAGTGCTGAATTCCTCTGCCCGGATGTCAGATAAATATTTCTTGAACTCATGGCAAGGCCATCATGTTCTCTAAGCGTTTCATACCCGATTATTTCAATATCAAAATTCAGATCAGTAACCATCTGCCTTATTATAGCAAGCTGCTGATAATCCTTTTTACCAAAAATAGCAAAATGAGGTTTAACAATATTAAACAATTTTGCAACAACGGTTGCAACTCCTGAAAAAAAAGTTGGCCTTGAAATACCGCAAAGATGATTTGGAAGTTCTTTAAGGTTTACATATGTCTGAAATCCATTGAAATACAGTTCGTTATCATCCGGAGTAAAAACTACATCCGCACCATTTTTCATGGCAAGCACAAGATCTTCTTCAATGTCCCTGGGATAATCCTCAAAATCTTCTCCAGGAGCGAATTGAATCGGATTTACAAAAATACTCACTACAAGACAATCTCCAATCTTCCTGCCTTGTTTTATAAGAGCAAGATGTCCTTCATGGAGGTATCCCATGGTTGGAACAAATGCAATTGTTTTATCAAAACAACGCATTCGGTCAGAGTATTCCTGCATTTTCTTTACTGTAGTAATTCTTTCGATGCTATAGACCTCAAATCAATTTTGGGAACGTGGACGAAAGGCAATGGTGACTCTTGCCTATAAATTATAATGTTTCTCTATCCAGGACATATATTCACCGCTTTTAACTCTATCTACCCAGCCCTTATTATCAATATACCATTTAATGGTTTTTCTTATTCCTGATTCAAATGATTCATCAGGATGCCAGCCCAACTGGCTTTGCAGTTTTCCCGAATCAATGGCATATCTTAGATCATGACCTGGCCGATCTTTTACAAAGGTTATCAGCTCTCTTGACGATTTGCCATTATGACAGGGCGTTATCTCATCCATAATATCACACACCATCCCGACAATATCTATATTGCGCATTTCACAATTGCCGCCGACATTATATGTTTCGCCGCGTGTTCCATTTTTCATTATTAACCAGACAGCTTTGCAATGGTCCTTTACATACAGCCAGTCTCTTATATTCCTGCCATCACCGTAAACCGGAAGTGGCTTTCCTTCAAGGGAATTTAGAATAATAAGAGGAATTAGTTTTTCGGGAAATTGATACTGTCCATAATTGTTTGAACAATTGGAAATCGTTACCGGCAAAAGGTATGTTTTGTTGTAAGCCCTTACAAGGTGATCCGAAGATGCCTTTGATGCTGAATATGGGCTATTTGGTCTGTAAGGCATATCCTCGGTAAACAAACCATCCTCTCCAAGAGAACCATAGACTTCATCAGTGCTTATATGATGAAACAGACCCACTCTATTTTTGGAAAGTTCGAGCAGATTAAATGTCCCCAAAATATTTGTTTTTATAAAAGCATCCGGTTTGGCAATAGATCTGTCGACATGTGATTCAGCGGCAAAGTGGCAAACAGCATCAATCTTATAATTATTAAAGATTTCAGAGATAGCTTTACGATCACATATATCTGCCTTAATAAAATCATAGCGCTTAGAAAATCTTTCAGCAATTCCCGTCAGGTTTTCAAGATTTCCAGCATAGGTCAATTTATCAACATTTATTATCCTGCCGGTAAAATCAGATTCTGCAAGCAAATAATGAATAAAATTCGACCCAATAAAACCGCAACCACCAGTAATTAGAATATTTTTCATAAAATCACCATATTATAGTAGGCCCCCATCGGTTTTCGCGTGAAAATTCTCTGTTTTGAAATAAAAATATCAAAAAATTAGCATAACAAATCGCTGAGGGATTTACCTTTCTGTTTTAAAGCCCATAACTTTATATGTATTTTTATATTGCTTTTTTATATCATCTTTTTATATTGTATGAAGTATGAAAAAAGTAAAGTTTGAATGGAATACCAAAAAAAACAAGGAGAATCAGGCCAAACACGGGATTTCATTTGAACTTGCCCAGTACGCTTTTGCCGATCCTAACCGCATTATTGCTGAGGATTTAACCCACAGCCAAAAAGAAAGACGATATTACTGTTTCGGTAAAGTCAGTGATGGAATTGTAACTGTCCGTTTTACATATCGTGTCAGTGTTATACGAATTATCGGAGCAGGGTATTGGCGTAAAGGAAAAAAAATATATGAAAACCAAAATTAAATACACAGATGAACCATTGGGAAAACTGAGTATAATGGATGATTTCCTGCCTCCTCCTGAAGATTTGTTATTTAAAAAGGAAAATGTAAAAATTACTATCACCCTTAGCAAAGATAGTGTTGATTTTTTTAAACATGAAGCAAAAAAGCATGATACGCAGTATCAGAAAATGATCCGTAGTCTTTTAGACCTATATGCTACTCATCACCAGCAGCAGCAATTGTGAACAATACCTCTCATGCTTGATACATTTTTGATTGTTCATATAAGGGATTAGCCGAATATTGTTTAATTTTTTTTAATCTTTGCAACCGGTTATAACTTAGTTGCAGATAAATCCATTTGCTGAATAATTTTTTAAGGATTTTTCTGGCATTTTTTTTCTTTTCATCAAGTTTTTTCTTGACTTCGCAAAGCAAATCATTAACTTTCCTGTTTTCAGGATTATGTTTCAACAAATATCTATAGATCTCAGATGCTTTTGCAAAACAACCCTGCTTTGCATATACGTTCGCCATGGTCTTTGTATAAAACTCAGTTTGCTCATTCATTTTTTAACTTTATGCTCCTTAAGTTTAAATATCACCTCGTCTTTACCGATAAGACCGAGTTCTCGTCTAACCACATCCTCAATATATATAGAATCATATTTCAAACGATCAATTTCACGATATAAAGAAAGATTATCCATGGTAATCCCGGCATTTTTTTCTATCAACCCATTTTTCTCTTTTTTGAGAGCGTTAAGATCAACCAGTCCATTATCATCGAAAATAATAAATAAAAGCAAAGAAAATATAATCGGTATTGATAAATATAACAGAATTTTTTGCTTCCAGTTCATTTTATTCTCACGCTATTTCTAAATCCCTTAACAACAGTTAGAACTTTCTCAAGCTCCGGGCTCCTGATAAAAAAAGAAAAAAAACCATAGAATACAAGGCCGGCAAATATGCTGCCTGTGAGTCCGAAAAAAAGACCGATTAAAGTTTTGTCCCCTGATGGTATAATTAATAATGCAACTGCCCAGACAACTGCTCCCATTATAAAGGAACCGGCAATTGTTTTGCAGGCAGATTTAGTGATATTTTTCCATCCCGACAAACCAAGCTTGACCTTTAATGCACGGGTAAGCAGCCAGAAATTAAGCATGGAAGCCAGCGAAGTTGCAAGCGCAAGCCCTCTGTGGCCCAAGTACTGCATAAGAATAATACTGAATATTATATTTGCAACAACAGATATCACAGCCATCCGAACCGGCGTTTTAGTATCCTGAAGAGCATAAAATGTTGAAACAACTATCCGTACAGCCGAAAATGCCCACAAACCAATACCATAATATAAAAGAGCAGATGCCGTCAATCTTGTAGTTTCAGCATCAAAAGCCCCTCTTTTAAAAAGCAGTTCAACTATAGGCTCTCTTAAAACTATAAGCCCCACCATAGCAGGAATTGTAATAAAAAAAATCAATCTCATGGCATAGGCAAAAGTGTCTCTGAGAGAATCGTAATCCCGAGCAGATGCCTGCCTTGAGAGGCTGGGCATTACGGCTGTTGCCGTTGCTATAGCAAAAATTCCCAGGGGAAACTGAACCAGCCTGTCAGCATAATAAAGATACGAAATGCTCCCTTCAGGTAGTAAAGAAGCCAGAAACGTCCCGATTAATATGTTAATCTGATAAACTGCAGCGCCAAAGATGGTAGGAAGCATAAGCATGCCCACCTTTTTCAGCATGGGATGCCAGATTTTACTTTTTTCCCAAAAATAAAAACCTTTCTTTATAAGAAATGGAAGCTGAAGCGCCAACTGCAAAAAACCACCTATCAGCACCCCGATTGCGAGACCTGTCACAGGTTCAGCCATGTGAGGAGATATAAAAAGAACAGCACATATCATGGCAAAATTTAAAAGAACGGGGGCAAGAGCCGGTGCGGCAAAATGGTCTAAAACGTTAAGAATACTCATGCAAATAGCAACAATGCCTATAAAAAAAATGTACGGGAACATAATACGGGTCAGTGTCACTGTAAGTAAAAACTTTTCGGAAAAGGCAGTAAAACCTGGAGCTATTATACGTATTATTACAGGAGACAAAAAAATACCGATAATGGCGGTAATAACCAATATTGCGGCGAGCAGCCTTATCGCAGATCTTGCTAATTTAAAGGCTTCGTTCTTACCTTGATTTGTAAGGCATTCAGCAAAAACAGGAAGAAATGCAATGCTTAAAGAACCTTCAGCAAAAAGTCTTCTTAATAGATTCGGAATCCTGAAAGCCACAAAAAAAGCATCCGAGCTCAGTCCGGCCCCAAAGAACCAGGCTATTACAACATCTCTTATGAAGCCGAAAATGCGGCTTAATAAAGTTGATGCGCCGACAACGCCTGCAGCTTTTGTTACACGAGTATTTTCAGACATATAGATAAATAACGGTTCACGGTTGGCTGCTTTTCGCTTTTCATATGCAAGTTAGGGCACCTAAATACCCTGCCAAACCTGAAATACAATCCTGAATATCAAGAAAGCAAAAACGATAAGCCTCGTAATTTAGACCATAAGGATCTGCAACAGCTCGATTTTTAGATCCAAAACCGGCGAAATGCCTGATCAAAAAAATTTTACCCTCTGCTTCAGGAAAGGCTGTCAAAAGATTCTTTGCATGGGCATTTTCCATTACCAGTATAAGATTGCTTTTATCTACAATATTTTTTTCAACATATTTTGCAGCATGGCCGGACAAATCAACATCATATTCTGCCGCAACTTTTTGAGCCAGACCTGTCGCACTATTACCGAGCAGCGCAAGCAGCCCCGCCGAATCAGCAACAATATCATCAATTCCCTCTTTTTGTACAAGCTTTCTTAGCAAACCTTCAGCAAATGGACTTCTACAAATATTACCCGTACATACGAACAGAATATGTTTTATCTTGCCGGACAATTATATTGTCTCCTTTACAGCCCTGTTCAGCCAAATGTTAGGCGTCCTGAAGTTGTGATGCATACTTGGGTAAGTTAATTCGTCCACGTTCCTTATGATGTCAGGTTATATAATTTGCAAGTGTTTTTCCATATAATATCAGACAAATATTCCGGATTTTCTTTTCTTGTTTCTGATAGTTTAAGAAGGACTGATTTAACAAATGCCGGTTCATTACGTTTGGTACGATTTTTTTCCGGCGTCGGTGTCAGATATGGTGCATCTGTTTCTACAAGTATGCGATCATCCGGAATAAGCGAAGCGAGCTTTCTGAGTTCAGCGCCACGGCCTTTTATTGTTATAATTCCGGTTATACCGATATAATATCCAAGTTCTATATATTGATATAATTCTTGTTTATCTCCGCTGAAACAGTGAATAACCCCTTTTCTTCCCTCTCTATATTTTTCTTTCAGGATTTCAAGAAGCCTTCCGTTGCTTTCTCTTTCATGAAAAATGATGGGAAGATTTAAGCTGTCAGCAATTTCAAGCTGCCTGATAAACCATTTTTCCTGAACTTCTCGTGAAGAATACATGCGGTTGAAGTCAAGTCCGATTTCTCCCCATGCCCGGACTTTTTTACTTTTTGCAAGTTTAATCAGGTATGAAAGAATCTGCTCTGAACAGTCTTTTGCGTCGTGTGGATGAATGCCTGCTGAGGCATACAAACCGTTCCGGGATTCTGCCAGCGCCACAGCTTTGCTGGAAGAATTCTTGCTTGTTCCAACTACCATAATGGCGGAAACACCCGTTTCATTTGCACGTTTTATTACATCATCAAGGTCTTTATTATATGCGCTGTCATCAAGGTGGCAGTGGCTGTCAAATAGTTTCATTTTAACTCCATATATTTTCTAAAGCAATATCGTATAGCATTAAATATTAGGAATATCAACTTGTTGGTGGTTCCGTTTAGGCGCTAGTAAAAAATATTTGGGTAACAGCGATATGGCGTAAAGCGGCAGATTACATATTTTTCCATCCTTTTTGAAGTTAAACAGATTT
>DAOWEW010000165.1 GCA_030638305.1 Desulfobacteraceae bacterium | reverse complement strand
ATAGCCGGCAAACGTAACGCCCTGATCGACCATATAGATATAAAAGAATTATGGGAAATTCTGAATACAGAAAACGAATGGATTGATCTTGCCACACTGACTGAATTCTGTTTCCCTGAGGGCTCTACTTGTAACCATGAATCCGCGGTTGTGAGGGCATTTTTTAAAAACAGATCATATTTCAAATTTAACCATGACCGTTTTTCCCCTTATTCGGAAGAGCAGGTAGAAAAGATTATAAACCGGCAGAAAGAAGCCGCCCGAAAAAATCGTATTATAGATGAAGGTGCTGCCTGGCTGAAAGAAGTGTTTAATATTGATAAACCTCTCTTGCCTGATGATAAAATAGAATGCATGGATATTCTTAAATCCTGCTATCTCTTTCAAAAGGAAAGCCCACACTACTCAACCGGCAAAACAATTCTTAAAAAAGCAGGTATAGATAACATGGAAATAATATTCCGGATCCTTGTAAAGCTGGGCATCTGGGATGAAAATGAAAACATTGAATTGCACAAATATGAAATTCCTGTTGTCTTCTCTGATAAGGTCATAAAAAATGAAACAGATCTGGTCGCCAGATATAAAGATCAGTCCGACTTTAAAGATCAGTCCGACTTTAAAAACAGGCTGGATCTGACCGACCTCTCTACAATTACGATAGACGGACGATCAACTCTTGATTTTGATGATGCTATAACCATTGAAGATAAAGGTGATCATTATCGTCTTGGCGTTCATATCGCCGATGTCGGCCATTTCATTAAAAAAAAAGATATTATAGATAAAGAAGCTCTCAACCGGGGAAGCTCCATTTATATGCCTGACCGAAAATTATCAATGGTACCGTCATGCCTTGCAGAAAATCTATGCAGTCTGATAGCAAGGGAACTACGTCCGACTATAAGTATAATAATTAAATTAAACAGATCTGCTGAAATAATTAATTACGAAATTGTTTCGAGCCTGATTAAGGTTAAGAGACAACTAACCTATTATGATGTTAATACAATTGTCAATGAAGACCACGAAGTGCTTATCCTTCACGATATAGCAAAAAAATTTCGGGAAAAAAGGCTGCGACAAGGGGCGGTTCAAATATCTTTGCCTGAAATCAACATCTGGATAAACAATGGCACAATAAATGTTGCAAAAATAAACAGAGAAAGCTCCGGAAGAATGCTTGTTGCAGAAATAATGATTATGGCCAACTGGCTTATGGCGGAATTCCTTCTGAAACATAATATGCCGGCAATCTTCAGATCTCAGGCTGAACCAAGGAAGCGTCTCTACAGAAAAGAAGAAGGCACATTTTTTCAAAACTATATGCAGCGAAGATTCTTGAGCCGTTTTATTCTGAGCCCTGAAGCGGAAAATCACTCGGGCCTTGGATTAAATGCCTATGTTACCGCCACTTCTCCGATACGCAAATATTTTGACCTGATTACACAACGCCAGTTAAGGGGAATTCTCGGTCTCGAAGAGCCTTACACAAAGGAAGAAATAGAAAATTTAATACAGCGCCTTGAACAGCCAATGAGTTGTGTATCAAAAATCCAGCGCAGTCGTCACAGGTACTGGTTATTAAAATATCTTGAAAGTAAAATCAGAGAGAAACAAGAAGCTATCGTTCTCTCCAGGCGAAAAGAAAATTATCAGGTGCTGCTTACTGATTATATGATTGAATGTGACCTGCCCATATCCGGCAATATTAACTTAAAGCCTCAGGACATAATTCACGTTACAATACAACATGTAGATGCAAGAAAAAACGTTATTTCCGTATTTGTGAGTTAAATTAGCGCACCTTCGGTGCGAACATAAGTGCCTGAAGTTTCAGTAGCAGCGCGACTTCGCGCTATCCCATACAGCCGCCTGTGCGCGCCTCTATTTCCAGGCGGTCAAGCCTATGCTTCCAATAAAATGGTTCCCGACTACAGTGCATGACGGCCAGTATCAATATGTAATGATCCTCAATGGTATAAATAATGGCGTAGGGAAAGCGTTTGGTCAGGCAACGTCTAACGTCTTCGTCAATCACACAATATAGAAGTGGATTCTCAACTATTCCTTCAATCGCATAATCTACTTCTGAGTAAAATGACGACGCCAATGAAGAACTTTTCTCAGAATAATAGAGCGTCGCTTCTTTAAACTCAGCACGTGCCTCTGGGTGAAATGAATAGGTCATCATTTCTCACTAAGGAACGTGGACGAATTAACTTCCCCAAGTAGGCGCACAGATTTGGGTCGAATTTGTTTGATCTCAAATCACAAAAGTTGATGGAATAGCGAGCTATTTCAATATTTTTGGGATTTGAGATCGGACAAAGGCGGCCTGAAGCTGTGATGCATAGTTGGGGAAGTTATTTCGTCCACGTTCCTAATGATCTTTCGTACACTTTCCATCGCCTTTATGCCAGGGATTGGTTTGACGTGACCGCTTCGCACTTCATCGCGGCGTCTCTTTGCCTCCGTAAGCCAAACATCACAAACTAACTCCCGGTCGAGACTTTCAATAAGTTTTTCGGCCAGCAGTGCCCTTGCCTCGCCGGACAAAGACATGGCTCTCGTTGTCAATTCGTTCATAGATATGGTCATAGCAATCCACCTCCGAAAAAAATCAGTTAGCACAATATTCCAAAATTACGTTTAAAAATTCTTGTCCGTATTTTTCAATTTTAGCCGGTCCTATTCCGTGTACCTGGAGAAGTTCCTCCATATTTTTTGGTACTGACGCTGCCATTTCTTTCAGTGTACGGTTTGAGACTATCATAAACAAGGGAAGTCCTGCTGCGGTTCCGAACTTTTCTCTTTTTTGACGTAACAGCTCGTAGAGTTCCGGAGAAAAATCAGTAGCTACCTCTGCAGTAGTTCTGACCGGTTTTTTGATTTCCGGCAGATTGAGAAATGCCTTCTCCTCTTTTTTCATAACCTCAGTCCCTTTTTTACTGAGAACTATAGTCGGATAAAGACGATCCCCCTGAAGAACAAAACATCCCTGACGATCTAACTGGTTAATAAGATCAAGAACCTCTTCCTGCGTAAAGTTGGACAGCAATCCATATGTGGAGAGTTGATTCATTCCCTGCGAAGTTATCCATTTTCTTGAAGCACCGGCAAGAACCTGAGCAACACGTGCCCTGCCAAACCTGCCCTGCATGCGTGCCACACAGCTCAATATTTTAAGAATTGTTGTTTCCTCTTCTTTTTTGTTCGTATCCGTTCTTTTCAGTTTTCTTTGAATGCAGTTGCCGCAGGACCCGCACTGATCTGTTGCGCTGTCGTCTCCAAAATAAGAGAGAAGAAAATCCCACATGCACCCTCCAAAATGCCCGTAAGCTACCACCTCTTTGAGTTTTTCCAGATCATTCTGTTTTCTTCTCTCAAGGAGCTCAAAGTCTATCTCAAGCTCCTCAAAGGTTGCCTGTGGACGCACTATCTTGAGATCACGACCTGGGTTTGGAGGTATATATTTAATCAATCCATCTGCTGAAAGCAGCCTGAGGCCTCTAAGAAGCGCTGATTTTTCAAGACCGGCAGTTGCTGTCAGTGCGTCAATTGAAACTTTTTTCCCTTTAGATCCTGCGATTTTTGTTACTGCATCAAATATCTTTTTTTGGACGGGCCCTCTTGGTTTTTCTGTGCCGGCCGCAATAAAACAAAGTCGCCTCCCTGAATACAGCCTTTCCAAAAAACCGGACCGTTCCAGCATTTTTATAACGATTCCTGCCTGTCCGGAGCTCTGAACAGAGTCGATCGTTTCAGAAATTTCATTATTTCCAACGGTTAGATAATCCCTCCCATCTTTCTTCAAGAATTCAAAAACATCATGAACTGCTTCCTGCGAAGGGTAGTTCATGTCAATAAAAAATTCCTGAATATAGTTATCCCCCATAGAAAAAAGGAGCGAACACATTGATTTTTTCCCATCTCTTCCAGCTCTTCCTATCTCCTGATAATACGATTCTATAGAAGAGGGAAACTGATAGTGGATGACCTGGCGTATATCTAATTTATCAATTCCCATCCCAAAGGCATTGGTAGCCACAATTATTCCGGTATGTCCTGCCATGAATCGTTCCTGCACAAAATTTCGTGTTTCATCGTCCATGCCGGCATGGTATCCTGATGCAGAAAGCCCTTGATCTTTCAACAGAATTACCACTTCATCTACGCTTTTTCTTGTAGCACAATATACAATTGCGGGAAGCTTTTCTTTAGTAAGAACGGACATAAGGGCGTCTTGCTTATCTTTTTTGCTTGCACAGTGAAGTACTCTCAACTGCAGGTTATTTCGATAAAACCCCGTTACAAACTGCCGGCAATTCGTAAGATGGAGAGAAGAAATAATATCCGATATAACAGATTCAGTGGCAGTGGCAGTAGCACCGAGGATCTGATACTGTCCTGTACGTTTCAGTACACTTCCCAGTCGCATGTAATCGGGGCGAAAATCGTGTCCCCACTGTGAGATACAATGGGCTTCATCTATTGCCACAAAACTGATCATGGAGCGGGAAAGAGTCTGCAGAAACTCTTTCTGACGAAATCGTTCGGGAGCGACATACAGAAGCTTTAAGTCTCCTGCCTCAAGTCTTTTAAGAACCTGTCTTTGTTCCGTCCAGGGAATGGTGGAATTGATGAAAGATGCGGCAATACCTCTTTTTTGAAGAACATCCACCTGGTCCTTCATCAAAGCAATAAGTGGAGAAATCACAAGGGCCGTTCCCTCACGGATTAAGGCAGGAAGCTGGTAGCACAACGATTTTCCTCCTCCAGTGGGCATAACCACCAGAGCATCTCTCCCTTCCAGCACAGTTTTAACCACTTCTTCCTGGCCGGATCGGAACAAGGAAATATCAAAATATCGTTTAAGTTCGCTTAATAGTTCCATGAGATGGTGAAAAGTTCTGTTATCAATATGTTGATTTTTGAGTTTTTAAATTTCCGGAGATGGTAAGAAACGGGGGACAAGGAAACATCGGGTTTGGGAAAAAACTTCAGGATTTGATCCATTTTTTGATCCTGGGAACAATATCATCATCCCATTTGTTTGAAATTCTCAAATGAATAAATTGATTGTAAAGATTTTCAACGAGTGAAACCACTTTTGCATAAAGGTATATTTTTTCAAGAACAGCCCCTTCAATATCGTCATT
>DAOWEW010000180.1 GCA_030638305.1 Desulfobacteraceae bacterium | reverse complement strand
GGGATTGCTTTACTCAGATATCTTGATTGATTTTTTAAGCATAAACGAGACAGATAAAAGTAGTAAAAATTGGTAAAATCTTTATTCAAAAAACCACCTTAATTTTGTTCTTTTTTTGTCTTGACAATGGGGAGTACTATAAACAGTCTTTGTCTGCCCAGACAACTTCACCAGCGGAACCTTTTCTGCCCACAATTATTGCTGGCCCCTTTACTAAAAACTCATTGTGATAACCACTAACACCGTTTGACCCCATTACCGGATAACGACCAGCCGTTCTTTTTTTCTTTGGTAGGCTTGAACCATACTCAAGAGTGCAGACATCTTCAAACTTCACCATAAGCCAGTCAGGATTGATTTTGATACGAGGTTTCCAATTTTCAGTGACCTGCCGTGCGCCGTCTATCACTTTCTGGTAGCTGTCCAGTTCGGCAACGATCTCTTTCTGGACTTCAAGGGGCGGGCGGAGGATTTTGATTCTTTCCAAATTACTTTTTGTAATATGAACCAATCCAACTCCTCCATGTAAATTACTCTCAACCTCTGAAACAATCTTTTTCAACATATGATAAAGAAATTCTTTTATATACTTCCGTGAAAATTCCACTCTAAAAATATGCTGATTAAGAATTCCCTTACTTCGATTCCATATATGCGGTCCAAAGGAAGTACCTCGTGAACCAGACCAAGAAAACAAAAGATCGCCATTTTTGACAATTAACTTTTCTGCAACATCTCCAGAATAATAATTAAATTCGGCTTTAGGATTATTCAGGTTTTGAATTCTTATAATTGGCAAACCGCCGTTTTCTTTCTTTTCCCAATCTTTCGGCTTGAATGCTCTCCCGTTAATGAAATCACAAACCTCTCCCAACTTCACCATAGGCCACTTGACCTTGCTGTAATCCACCGCCTCTTTATACCTGTCTCCGGTTAGGTTATAGTCGCCATTTGCGGCAATTTTTTCTTTTTTCACCCACTGGGCAATCCTGGATTCTGTTTTTTCGCCCTTTTGCCAGTTTCTCAGGATTTTAAACGCATGCGGCAGGTCATTTTTATCTATCCGCCTTCTCTGAGTGCCCAGATCAAAGCCGTCATTTTCCACCTTGACAAACAGAATTTCATCACTTTTTTTTGCCAGCATCTTATCTATAAACAGTATAGAAGTTTTTACTCCGCTGTACGGCCGAAACACTCCGGCAGGAAGGCTGACCACCGCATAAAGATAGTTTTCATCCATCAGCATTTTCCGCAAGGCTTTATAGGCATTGGCAGATTGAAAAATAATGCCTTCCGGAATAATGATTCCCGCTTTGCCATTTATGCTGAGATGTTCTGCGATATAATCCACAAACAGCACTTCCGCCCGGTTTGCCGATACCTGAAACAGTTTATGTGGCCGGATGCCGCCTTTTGGGGTCATAAAAGGAGGATTGGCAAGGATGATGTCAAAATTATCTCCCCAGCGTTCTTCATAGGTCAGGGTATCATATTCGTAAATTTGCGGAGTGGAAAAATTGTGCAAATAGAGATTGACAAGAGAAAGCCGCACCATATCCGGTGAAATATCATAGCCTACTATGTTGTGGCCCAGACGTTTGCGGTCGTCAGGATTGAGCTTATCGCCTCTGTATTTACCGTTTTTTTGTATCTCCACGGTGGTGATATCAGCGCTTTCTGTTTCCGCAAAGGTCGGAACATATTCTTTCGCTTTATAATTGGAAGAGTTTTCACGCCGGATATGTTTGTATGAAGAGATCAAGAATCCGGCTGTGCCACAGGCAGGGTCAAGAATTCTGTCGGTCTTTTTGGGATTTACCACTTCCACTATAAAATCAATGACATGGCGCGGGGTGCGGAACTGTCCGGCATCGCCCTGAGAACCGAGAATAGAAAGCAGGTATTCAAAGGCATTGCCCAGATTTTCACTATTGCTGTAGCTAAAGCCGTTTATCTCTTTTAAAAAAAGATTGAGTGTTTCCGAGTCACGGTAGGGTAAATAGGCATCCTTGAAAATGGTGCGAAAAAGCTCCGGTATCTGTTTTGATTTGGCAAAAGATGACAGAGCGCGGGTATAGATGTCCCACCGCTCCAGACCGGAAAGTTCCCGGCTCATCAAACGTCCCCACGAAAATTCTTTCAGGTCACCAGTAAGAAATTGCGCCTTGCCACCGAGCTCTTCATTTTCCCTGTCCATGTCATCCATAAACTTGTAAATCAGGGCATTGGTGATCTGTTCAACCTGTGCCTTGGGGTCGGGCACTTTACCTACCAGAATCTGGCGTGCGGAATTGATTCTCTGCCTGGTTTCCTTGTCTAACATTTAACGTCCTTTGACTTGTCTTAAACGGCGTAAGTATTAAAAGGGATGTAGTCTTTCGCGTATTCCGGGATAATATCACGCCATCCGTTCAATGCCCTGAACTCATCTTTGGTAAAAGCCGGATAAAAATCAAGCTCGCCATAATGTTTTTTATTGATGATCTGCCGGAATTGTTCATCAGCGACATAGGCTTTCAGGTAATTCTTGATATAGGGAACATATTTGCTTTCAGGCTTGTAAATTGAGATGAATTTTTCGCATTCTTCTTCCAGCTTTTCATCTTTGCTCTTAAAGCCGGTAATAAAACCGAAAATCCGTTCAAGAAATTCACGCCAGGTCAGCCTGCGATCAAGGTTTTCGCTCTTTCTGATTTTTTCAAGATTCAGATAAAGTTCCGGTTTGTTTTCGTATTTATCCCTGAGAATGGCAATTGCCTTTTCCCATTGTTCTTTCTCAACGGCCTGTTTGACGTCTTCGTCCTGTTGAATCGTTTCCTGCGCTTTTTCAAAAAATTCGCGGTCTATCCGCATTCCTTCAAGGCCGATGGGCGTTTCAGTCAATTTTTTAACCTTGTCAGGATCAAAAATTTCTATTTCATCAACATTAACCCCTATATCTCCTTCACCTGTTCCGTTTTTTACGGCGGGAAGCTCAAGCACTTCATCGTAATTGAACTTTTCTTCAAAATACTCACAATTGGCAAAGAAATCGAAAAATTTGAAATGTACTTTTTCGTGCTTGTGAAGTGTGCTGTATTCGTCAGTATATTCAAAGGTGAATTTCCGGGTTCCCCGTCCCTTGATCTGGATAAAATCGGTCGGGGAAAAAACCGGACGCATCAGAGCAAGGTTTAAAATATCCTGACAATCGTATCCGGTTGTCATCATGCCAACAGTAACGCAGACACGGGTTTTACTTGATTTGTAGTTATCCAGAAAACGGGTGTGGCCGTTCAGGTTATTGTTGGCAAAGTTGATGGTGAATTGCTGGGCATCCGCTATTCTTGAGGTGACTTGAATTGCAAAATCAGAGTTGTATTTGTCCGGCCATAACTGAAAAGCCAGTTTGTTGAGAATTTGCGTTATTTTTGCCGCGTGATCCTGGCTGACACAAAAAATAATGCTTTTGCCGATTTCGCCGGTAACAGGCTCTTTCAGGGCATTTTCCAGAAATGTTCGGCAAAAAACAGTATTTGTTTTTTCAGAATAAAACTTTTTCTCAAAATCCCGTCCAAAAAAAGTTTCTTCCGCTTCTTCTCCATCCTCATCTGTTATGATAACCGCATAGCCTTTATCCGATAAAAGCTGAGTTGTAATTTCTGTTCTGGCATCAGCGACAACCGGATTGATTAGATATCCATTCCGAACGCCTTCAAGCAGGCTGTATCTGAAAGTGGGTTCGCCACTTTCACATCCAAATGTTTTGTAAGTGTCAAGAAGTTGTCTTCGGTGTTTGTCAAGCAAGTTGTCGCCTAAATTAACATTTTTTATTTAATTCGCTTTGCTCATTTTTTTGGGTTTTTTAAGGCATGGGCAGGATAGTTAGCAAAATTTGAGTTGGGGAGCTACCTGTCAGGCAGCTCCCAAT
>DAOWEW010000221.1 GCA_030638305.1 Desulfobacteraceae bacterium | reverse complement strand
ATTTCATGCTTGGGCACAGGCAGTTGAAAGAAGGAAGAACCCGCATCCATGGAAAGATGATTTAAGTAATTCAGGAAACGTTTTCCAGGACAGGAAAGCGCCAGATCTTTTATGCTGTTTAAGCAGTCTCTTTGCCGCCTGGCGATATATTCAAACATGCGCATTGCAAAATTTGGGCAATCTTTGAGCATACCACGCAATCCATTGATATCAATAGCCAGAGTTTCGACATGTTTCAAACAGATGGCACTAACAGGGTACCGGCCTTCCACGAGTACTACAAGCCATCCAATCAACTCTCCGGGGCGGATAAACCTGATGGCTACCTCCTTGCCATCCGCATTTGCCCTAAAAAGTTTGACACTGCCTAAGGCAAGAAAGTAGCCGAATTTGCCTTCTTCTTGTTCATGAAAGAGAAACTCTCTTTTTTCCCTGGTGTGGAAATGGCTGATATTCTCCAGATCGCGCCTGGTTCCGTTATCAATGTTTCCAAAACATGACTGAATAAGAAAAGAGAGAGCAGAATTCTTGTTCATTTATTTTCTACTTCCTCTGCCTCAGGAGTCCCTATCTGTTTTTTCTTGCTTTCTGCCACAACCCAAGTTACGCCCTCACTTTCGCCGCGCTCTTCTAAAAGCCGACGCCCGCAAGATATTCCTTATTAAGTTTTATAATATAAATTTGAATAGAATATTCTATTAATCAAAAAAATAATCTTTGTCAATGTTTTTTTTAAAGTTGCCTCTTGCAGAAATAAGGGCTCTGAACTATCCACCAATCCGAAACATAGGACGGTGGTTGGTCGATTTAATATAATTATGGCCATTTGGTTTGTGGGAAATAGACTTTTTGATAATTGATTTGATTACTGCATCACTTTCCCCTCTTCTTAAAGATGTCTTTATATCGAATTCCTTATCTGAGAGGAGACAAGGACGCAGCTTGCCATCTGAGGTAAGGCGAATCCTGTTACAACGATAACAGAAAGGATGGCTTATAGCGGGAATCAATCCTATCTCACCCAGACTTCCGGAAATTTTAAAACGCTTTGCCGGCCCATCAAAGGATTCTGAAGGAATCCGTTGCAGTTTACCCAATGCACTTAGCCTTTCTTTAACGGCATCTATGGACAAAAAATATTTCCTATGAGTTATTGTCTCTAAGGAAAGCGGCATATATTCAATAAAACGAACATAAATCGGATAATCAAATATTAATCCGGCTAAATCCAAAATTTCATCATCGTTAAAGCCTTTAAGCAGTACTACATTTATTTTTACTGGAGAGAAACCCACATCTAATGCCGCCTTAATGCCCCTCCAGGCACGAGAAAAGGCATCAACATTGGTAACATATTTGTATTTTTCAGGGTTTAATGTATCTAAGCTAATGTTAATTCGCCGAAGCCCTGCATCAAATAGATCTTTGGCTGTTTCGGCCAGGAGTGTTCCATTAGTAGTAATACTTAAGTCCTTCACACCACGAATGTGACTTATGTGGTGAATAAGCAATGTAATATTGTTTCTAACTAAAGGTTCGCCTCCCGTAAGGCGCACCTTATAAAAACCCATAGAGGCAGCTATTTTGACAATACGGATAATCTCTTCATAAGACAACACCTCTGAATGAGACAATTTCTTAACGCCCTCCGGCATACAGTACAGACATTTGAGATTACATCTATCCGTCACAGAAATACGCAGGTAATAGATTGGGCGACCGTAGGGATCAAAAATCATTCTTCAATCCCAAAAGTGTAGATTCCCATTTCAAATTGACCTTTTTCTTCATATGTGAGGATATTCTTCTTGGATAAGTTATGCAAAACAATACTCTACTTCTCCCTCATTTCAGCCTTATTATAATGGCCCCAAGGCTTTCCCACGAGGGGCCATTTTGGCTCTATGGCTGATTGAATTTACAGTTTTCGGTGGATTCGCTTCATCATAGAAAAGTTTTTTAGCCGCGTCAATGCTCGGTTCGTTTACAGTGGAAATTAGGCCCGGGAGGCCGCCGGCTTTTTCAATTGCTTCTTGCAAAAAGAAAGACTACAAAGGACTTGATTTTACCTTCATAAAACAGGATGGGGATCTGGCCAATGATGATATTGATGCCTATGGTTAGGAACGTGGACGAATTAACTTCCCCAACTATGCTTCCGGCGACAGCGATCCTAATGACGGCACACTTGAAACATTTGACGGGGCATTCGGGGCCAGAGACAAAACGTTCGGCAGAATAAATTTGTTTCACTGGATGAATCTAAAGGATGCCCAGATCAATCTGGAAGTCAGGCCTAAGAAGTGGCTCTATTTGAAGGCAGAGTATCACCATTTCTGGCTGGCCCAGCGCAAAGACGCCTGGTATCTGAACTCTAAGGAGTATCGGGATACGACCGGAAACTCAGGAAACAAAGTGGGAAGAGAGTTGGATTTAGTAGGAAAATTGAGTCTTCCCAGGGGCAATGAGATTCAATTCGGTTTCGGCCATTTCTGGCCGGACGAGTTTGCCAAGAAACAAGCTTCTGACAAAGAGGCCAACTGGGCATTTTTACAGTGGGTATATAGATTTTCACACCCCTTTTTCTAATGGTTCGCTCAAAGAGTCAAGGCCTACAGCCTATCCACCTGAGTAGCCATTAAGTTTTATACATGACAGATAGAAAACATACTGATCCCTTTATATGGCTGGCTGTTTCAAGCAGCATAATCATTATTGCATTTATTCTGTTTCCATTAATCGAAATGGTGGCGCAGCCGTCATTCGCTGACCTGATGGATACAATAAAGGACAAAGATGTAATCAGCTCCATATGGCTCAGCCTGTATACTTCGGGAACGGCTGCTCTGATATCATTTATATTCGGGACACCATTTGCATATCTTCTTGCCAGAAAAGATTTTGCCGGGAAAAAAATCATAGAAAGCATTATAGATCTACCCATTATGATTCCTCATCCCGTAGTAGGAATCGCCATTTTGTCCATAGCAGGACAGAACCACTGGCTTGGCCAAATAATGAGTTCCATCGGGATAAGGATTATGGGATCTGTCACAGGAATCATTGTTGTCTTAACTTTTGTTGGTCTCCCCTTTTACGTTAATACGGTTAAAGCGGGATTTGAGGCTATTCCTTCACGACTGGAAAACGTTTCCCGCAGTCTTGGGGCATCTATAACAAGCACCTTTTTCCGGGTGACATTTCCTCTTGCATGGAGAAGCATGGTAGTTGGCTTGATCATGTGTACTGCGCGCGCCGTCAGCGAATTCGGGGCAGTTGTAATTGTCGCATACCATCCCATGATTGCGCCTGTGATGATATATGAACGCTTTACGGCTTATGGCCTTAAATATTCACAGCCGGTTGCCGTCTGGCTGATAATAGTCTGTCTTTTCCTTTTTCTTCTTCTGAGAATATTTTCTGTTCAAAAAAAACATTCACCATGATCCGAATAAAAAACCTGAACGTCAAGCTGTCAGGCTTTTCTCTGCATGATATTGATTTGACAGTGGAGAGAGGTGAGTTTTTTACCCTTCTCGGTCCCACAGGCGCGGGGAAAACCGTTGTGCTGGAATCTGTAATCGGAATAATTCCGGTTGAAAAAGGGTGCATCTATATAAACAACAAAGAGGTAACAAATCTGCCCCCTGAAAAACGTGATATCGGCATTGTTTATCAGGATCACGCGCTTTTCCCTCATTTGACGGTATATAAAAATATAACATATGGTTTGCGGTACCATAAGATAAACGGAAAAGAGCCCGGCAAAAATTTAACCTTTATAATCGACCGGCTGTCACTTGTTCCTTTATTGGAAAGATCTGTCATAAACTTGAGCGGGGGAGAAAAACAGAGAGTAGCTCTTGCCCGCGCCCTTGCGGTAGATCCTTCGGTACTCCTTCTCGACGAACCGTTGTCAGCGCTGGATCCTAATTTCCGTGAAGATACAAGAGAAATACTTAAAAGGCTTCATGTTGAAACAGGAATCACAGTGCTTATGGTTACCCACGATTTTACAGAAGCTCATTTTCTGGCGCAGCGCACAGCAGTCATCAACAATGGAAGGATTGAGCAGATAGGATCAATTCCCGAAGTGTTTCACCGGCCCGCCTCCCCTTTTGTTGCTGAATTTGTCGGCATGAAAAACATCTTTCCGGCAATATTTAACGGGAATAAAGCCCAAATCGGCAAACTGGCAATAAAAACAAACTCACACATAAACGGCTCTAAAAAATATATAGCCATACGGCCGGAAGATATTCATATAAGCGTAGAGAAACAGTCACTGCCCGAACGTAATTCAATTAAAGGTACTGTGTCAAAAATTTTAAACCATGGTTTTTACTGTGATGTCAGCATAGAAACTTTTGATATTAAATTCACGGCTATTATTCCGTCAAATTCACTTGTAACTATGAACCTTGCGGAAGAAAACAGTGTCTATATCTCTTTTGATCCTGCCGATGTTCATGTCTTATAATTTGTCCACGTTCCTAACTATATCTTGTTGGATCTGTTGTTTCTGATTAAAAAGCATTTAGGTTGACTTCTTAACTATATATATATTAAAATTCGAATTTTTTTGAACCAAAAGCACACCCGGAGGAAAACCGTATGGAAATCACCACGTTGATTCGGAAAATCAAAGCCCATCCACAATCAGCAAAGGTCGGCATGATGCTGTGCCATGTCGGGATAGTTCGAGGCGCCTCCCGAAATGGGCGCCCCGTTTCCGGCTTAGACCTTACGGTGGACCACCAGGCGCTGGAGTCAATCCTTGCTGAACAGAAAAAAAGACCTGGCATTGTAGAAATATTGGTTCGGATTCAGGAAGGCTTCCTTAAAGTCGGCGATGAGATAATGCTTATTGTTGTGGGAGGAGATCTGCGGGACCATGTTATACCCGTGTTAGCAGACACTTTGAACGCCATTAAGAAACATGTCACTCACAAAACGGAACATTTTATATAAGGGAGCTTATGCCAACATTCAGCCATCTTGATGAACAGGGCCAGGTCTGCATGGTAGATGTATCTGACAAGCCCGCCACAGCACGGGAGGCAGTGGCCCAAGGCGTCATTACCATGCAATCCGAGACCTTTGATCTGATTAGCAAAGAGAAAATAAAAAAGGGCAATGTCCTGGAAACCGCACGCATTGCAGGGATT
>DAOWEW010000112.1 GCA_030638305.1 Desulfobacteraceae bacterium | reverse complement strand
CTTTACCGATAGCTGCGACAGGTCCGCCACACTTGATCTTTTTGCTCTCGGCAAGATTAATCTGATGAAAAGCGGCTGTCGTTCGCCCGATAGATGTACTGTCGCCGGAGCGATTCCCGACAGAGACAGCCTCATTGTATGAATTATCGCGTCAGTAGATATTCCATGCAAGGCAGACTTTTCTTTATCTATAACAAAATTGATTTTATCCCGAGGTGTCTCGACAATATTATCAATATCGACCACAAATGGTTCTTCAAACATAACATCTTTGATATATGCAGAAGCTGAAATCAGCTCCTGATAGGACTTATCAGGAGCTCCATAAATTTCAGCGACTATTGTGGAGATAACAGGGGGACCGGGCGGTGCTTCTACAATTTTGATATTCGCATTCAAATGTTCGGCAATTTTTTCCAGATCATTGCGCAATCGAAGGACTATTTCATGACTCTGCTGCTTACGATTTGCCTTATCAACCAGATTTATTCTGATATCTGCAACATTGCTTCCCTCTCTCAAATAGTAATGCCGCACCAATCCGTTAAAATCTATTGGTGAAGCAGTCCCCACATAAGACACATAATTGGTTACCTCTGATACACGCTGTAAATACGACTCAAATGTCCTGACCACTGTATTGGTTGTTTCCAGCGTGGTTCCCTCAGGCATATCAATTACTATCTGAAACTCATTTTTATTATCAAAAGGAAGCATTTTCAGAGGAACCATACGAAAAAGAGCAAGAGAAACAGACAAAAGCATCAAAACCACAACCCCGGCAAGCAGCATAGCACTTTTTTTACCTGACTCCAGAAACGGCGCTACTACTTTGCGATATCCCTTTTTGATCCATTCTGGCGTAACGTCATGACTCCCTTTTTTTGTACCTTTCGCTCCGGAAGCTTTACCAAACCGTTTCAGCAGGTTGTAGGAAATCCAGGGAACTATGGTCAAAGCGCTTACCGTAGAAAAGGCAACTGTCAGCGGCACATTAGCTGCCATGGGCGCCATGTAAGGTCCCATCATACCGGTAATGAAAAACAGCGGGATAAAAGAGACAATAATTGCCAGTGTTGACATAATGACCGGCGGCAATACTTCATTCACGGCATAAAGTGTGGCAAAAAGCGGCTTTCTTTTGCGCATCAGAATATGGCGCTGGATATTGTCCACATTGGTAATCGGGTCATCTACCACCAGCCCAAGTGAGAGGATCAAGGCAAAAAGGGTTACCCTGTTAATAGTGTAACCAAAAAGATAGTTAACAAACAATGCCATGGCAAAGCTTATCGGCACTGCCAGTGCCACGATCAGTGCTTCCCTCCATCCCATGGTAAATGCTATTAAACCGACAACAATAATAATGGCAAAAAATAGTGAGGCTAAAAGGTCATCCACTTTCTGATTTGCGGTCTCACCATAGTTTCTGGTAATTTCAACTCTTACACCGGACGGAATAACACTTTTTTTTAATTCCTCCACTTTCTGCAAAATATTTCTGGCAACAATAACTGCGTTTGTTCCCTTTTTCTTGGATAATGACAAGGTAACACCAGGAAATGTTGTTCCATCAGGAAAGCCGATCCGGGAATAATTGCGCGCTTCTTCCGGCCCGTCAAAAACGTTTGCTATATCCCTAATGTAAACAGGACGATCCTCATGAACGGAAACCAATAATTTCTCAACGTCACCGGAAACCGAAATAAACGAGTCACTGCTCACCGTAATTTCTTTGTTCATGAGGAAAAAGGCGCCAGCAGTTATTGAAGCATCAGCACCCTGCAGGGCATTGTACACCTCCAGAGGAGATACCCCCAGGCCGGTCATCCTCTCAGGGTCAAGCTCAACTCGTATCTCCCGTCTCCGACCGCCAACGATATCAGTTCGTGAGATATTCTCAACCTCTTCCAGTCTTGTAATGACTTCCTCACCAATGCGGCGCAATTGATGATCATCATATATATCGGAATAAAGGGTTATATTAACAATCGGAACATCATCTAGCTCGACCGGTTTAATCACCCAACCACTCACTATGGGCGGCGCTTGATCAATATTCATGCTGATCTTGTTATGGAGTTTGATTAGCGAATGCTCCCTGTCCTCGCCCACATAAAACCGGACAGTAATAACGGCCATGTCACGGCGGGACATTGAATAAACATATTCTACACCATCAATCTGCCAGAGCAGCTTTTCAAGTGGTGCTGCAACGAGTTTTTCCACCTCTTCGGCACTGGCACCTGGGGATTGCACATAAACATCAGCTATGGGAACGACTATCTGGGGTTCTTCTTCGCGAGGTGTAATCAGGATGGCCGCAGTACCCATACAAACCGCAAGGATGATAAGTATAATAGCCAATTGGGAGGTCAAAAATTTATTGACAACAGCGGCAATAAATCCACTCGGGGTATCATTTGAATTGTCATTCATTGGAATATATTCCCTTAATTTCATCCACAGATTTCGCAGCTTTCCGCAGATTATTTAATTCCAGCATATTCATTAATCCCTCAAAGCAATCTTTTCATTCCCATCCAAACCCGAAAGTATCTCCACTTTACCATTCATCTCTTTCCCTGTTCTGACAAAACAATTGCACCATTGACCTTGTTTTTCTAATTTTACTATTTCCATTTGGCCGATACGATAAATGGCTTTTTCAGGTACGATCACGGCTTGACGTTCTCCCAGTGGCACCAGTAATCTGCCGAACATTCCGGGATAGATGCCGGTGATAGCAGGGATAGCGACTTTTATCAAAAATGTCCGACTTAAAGGATCTGCCGACGGGATAACTTCTTCCACTGTTCCATCAATTATAGTATCAAGAGCATCAATTGCTGCTTGTAATTTAGAACCAGGCAAAACCTTCTTGATTAATCCCTCCCGCACATGAGCCTCCAACCTCAGCGCTCCGGGGGCGTGCAGAACGAGTAGAGACTTTCCGGGCCAGGCTAAATCTCCCGGCTCGGCCAGGCGTTTTGCAACCTCTCCTGTTTCATGGGCAATAATTTTAGTATATCCGAGCGCAACACGCGCTTCCTCCACCACCTGTTTTGCCTGCTGCACTCCTGCTCCTGCCGCAACAATACCCTTTTGGGCACGCTCTACCCCAGCCTTTGCCTGTTTGTACGATGCTTCAGCCTGTTCCAGATTCTTCTTCGTTGCAGCCTCCTGATCAAAATATGTTTTTATCCTCTTATAGTTTGCATCAGCCTGAGTATAAACTGCCTGCGCCGCAATCAGCACCTGCTCAGCCTGGTCTTTCTTTGCCTTCACAGCCTCCAGCCCCTGTCGTGCCTGGTTCAATCTTGCCTGAAATTCCCGGTCATCCAAATAGATTAAAGGAGCCTCCTTTTTTATTTTATCTCCAGGTCGTACTACAATTTTCAGGATACGCCCGGTTATTTGGGCAGAGATATATGTTTCCGTTTTCGAGCGCACAGTCCCCACCGCCTCATACCATTCGGTGATCTGTCCCACCGCCGCATATGCTATGCGTTCAGGAGAAATCTTTTCCGTCTCTGTCATCTTGAGTAATCCGGGTTCAATCAAACCGGTCCGGAAGAAGCCACCCATATAGAGAACAAGCGCTACAAGAATAACCGCACCGCCAATCAGCGAAAGAATTTTATAATATTTCCGGGGTTTATTCTTCATTGTTATTTAATTCATTGTTATTTAACTCTTTTCTGGCACATAATCCGCAGAATCCCAAAGCCCGACCGATATCTGCCTGAGCCTTTTTGCAGTCATAAAATGCAGATCGTTCTCTTACCCTAACAGTATTGAGCGCCAGTTCAGCATTGAGATATCTGGTGATGGTGGCTGATCCCCCTTCATACTGTTTTCTCACAAGGTTTAATGATTCTTCGGCCTGCGCAACACTTGCCCTGGCAACTGCAAGTCTTGCATTTGCCTCAAACAATCGTAAATAGGAGGTTTTTACATCTAATTGTATGGATTGTGTGGCTTTGCGATCAGCGGCCAGCATTTGGTTCAGTACCGCGCGTGCTTTCTTTACCCTGGCGGTGGTACTGAAACCGGTAAAAATATCCCAATCAAGGATAACTCCTGCCGCCCAATTAGCTCTGTCACTGTAATACGATAGACCTGAATCATCACTGTAGTATTTTCCCTGAGCATCAAGCCGCGGCATATATCCGCCTTTTTCCATATCCAGCGCCATCTTTGATTGAATGAGTTGTTGCCTGACCTTCAACAATTCAGGCCGCATGCCGAATGCCTCAACAATACCGGCATTATAATCAGAAGGAAGTTCAACAGGGTACCATTCAGCGCCTGACAGCGCTATCTTTGTATCAGCGTCAGCGCCGAGCAGATTGGCCAAGGCTGCCACTGAAAGTTTATAATTGTTTTCCGCCCTGATGGCATTTTCCTCGGCCTGTGCCAATCGGACTTTCAAGGAAAGAATATCTGATTTCAGCGCACCGCCTGCTTTGTATTTCACAATCATTATTCGGAGCTGTGAATCAACTGTTTTTACAGACTCATTGGCAATCTCTATAAAATCAAGCGCTGCCAGTGTATTGTAATAAGCCTGTATTACCGAGGAGACCAAAGCATTTTCTACGCTCAGCCGATCTAACCGGCCAAGTTCCAATCCGGTTTCAGCCATCCTTTTTCTCAATACATCTCTTCCCCCATTATAGATATTGTACCTCGCTGAAAATCCTATTTCAAAATTTTCAATCTTACCCGGGTCATTAAAATCGGTTTCAGCAGAGAGTCTTCTTTGATCTATTTTTTTGAAAAGATAGGTCGATGGGGAATCTCCTTTTATATATTCCGCATAAAAGGAGAATGCCGGCCAAAAAGCAGCATTGGCCTCGTCAATGGCAGCCTCTGCCTGCCTGATGCCGGAAATCGCAATATCAATGTCGGGATTGTTATGGATGGCGATCCTGATACTGTCGAGTACGGAAACAGGTTTTTCAAGGTAACTTAAGTCTGGCTTAAATTCCGGCTTTGCTGCCGCCTTTGTCTCAGAAGGTTCAAGGCCGTATTTGGCTGCGATCCTTTCATAATTATACTCTTTATTAACCGTACATCCGCAAGAAAAAAGAGAGGCTGCCAACATAAAATATAGTAGAATGATTCTCTTGTTCACCATTTCCTCCTGTATAAGCGATCAGCAGTCAGGTTTCTCTGAAAAGGATAAATTCTTGTAAAGAATCTGATTCTATGATATAATACAACTAATTGATATTTGTAAAATAATCAGACAGAACAACTTCACAAGAAAGTATCACGAATTTGGTTTAATATCCAAGGGTTTTTTGTTTCCTTGAGCGTTTTGCAGAAGGCAACGGCAAGAAAAGACCGATTATAGTTGAGGTAATAAAATGAAAAAATATCCCATTGGAATCCAGAGTTTTGAAGTAATCAGGTCAGATGATTACTATTATGTGGATAAAACCAAGTTTGTTAAAAAATTATCTGAATCAGGAAAATATTATTTTTTTTCTCGTCCCAGAAGATTCGGAAAAAGCCTTTTTCTGGACACATTACACCAGGCATTTGCAGGCAGAAAAGAATATTTTAAAGGTCTGTTTCTTGAAAATAGCTGGAACTGGGATGAGCAATTTCCTGTGCTGCACATCAGTTTTGGAGCTGGTATCTTCAAGGATACTGGCAGTCTGAATTCGCGTTTTAATTATCTTCTTTCACGCTTTGCAGAAGAATATGAAGTTAAGTTAAAAGAACAAAATATAAGTGACCGGTTTGATGAGCTTGT